>CAZEOC010000178.1:0-7794 GCA_964513525.1 uncultured Saprospiraceae bacterium
TTTGCTCCGCATTTAATGGTTCATAAACATATCGGCTCCAAACGATACAAAAACAACCGCTTCTTCCCTACTTTCGATATAATTTTAACAACTTATCAAACTGCTTTAAAAGATGTAGATATTTTAAAAAAAATAAATTTTGAATATATTATTTTAGATGAAAGTCAACAAATAAAAAATCATAACTCAAAGATATTCAAAGCTTTAAGTCAATTAAACTCAAAGTTTAAATTATCCTTAAGTGGAACGCCAATCGAAAATTCATTAGCTGATTTGTGGTCACAAATGGAGTTTATAAATCCTGATTTATTAGGGAATTATAAATTCTTTAAAGAGAACTTTCAAAACCCAATTGAAAAAGGAAATGATTCAGCGAAAAAACAACAACTTAAAGCATTGACTGCACCTTATATTTTGCGTCGTACAAAATCCGCTGTTGCAAAAGATTTACCACCATTAACACAACAAATATTCTACTCAGAAATGTTGCCCGAACAACGGAAACGGTACGAAAAAGCAAAGTCAAGAGCAAGAAATTATCTTCTAAATAGTCAAACTCGAAAACAAGAAAATTATAATATGCTTGTTTTTTCTACTTTAATAAAATTACGTCAAATTGCCATTCATCCAGAATTAGTACAAGAAATAGATGATACAAAATCAGGCAAATTTGAAGATATTATAGCACAACTTTCTGTAATCAATAAAAGTGGTCATAAGGTTTTAATTTTCTCTCAATTCGTAGCACATTTGAATATCTTCAAACAATATTTTAAGTTAAAAAAATGGAAATTTGTAGAACTTACAGGTAAAATGAATCCTGATGCAAGAGGAAAATCAGTACAACAATTTGAAGAAAACCCCAGTATTCAATTTTTTCTAATTTCTCTTAAAGCTGGAGGAACAGGTTTAAATTTAACTGCTGCTGATTATGTTTTCATTTCAGATCCATGGTGGAATCCTGCCATAGAAAACCAAGCAATTGCAAGGGCTCATCGAATTGGACAAACCAAAAATGTTATTGCAACTAAGTTTATTACTAAAGATACAATTGAAGAGAAAATTTTATTACTTCAACAAAAAAAACAACAATTAGCAGCCGATATTATTAGTGATTCAGAAAACTTACCTTTAAGTCAATCAGATTTGGAATTTTTATTGTTATAGTATAATTATCTATCATTAAATAATAATTTCCCAAAATTTGATTACTTTGTATTCTTGATTTTAATTCAAACACATAAACACTAATCCTATTGAATAAGTTATTAAAATATTGGAATAAGATTTCAGACTTAGGCGTTGATGAAACTATTCCTTATTTAGAACAAAGAAAGATTAAAGTCCTAAATCGAGGTATATTCATCGGCTTAATCTTTCAATCTATTGTATCCTCAAGCTATCTTATCAATTTCAAAGTTGAAGGATTAGTCATTGGTATAGTAATTATTTCTATTTTATTATTATTGTTATATCTAAATAGCAAGCAATATTTTAATGTTGCCCAACTACTTGTTAATATACTATTCCCTTTTGTAATGCTGTCAATAGGTGTTTTATATGGAGAACCAACTGGTATTCAGTATAATTTAATGATTTTTATAACGACTGCTTTTTTCTTTCACAAAAAAACTATTACAAAATTTCTATTAGCCTTTTATAATATTTTGATATTCTTTTTCTTAGAATATTATTGGACTCATTATGATAGTATTTATATGACAATAGTATCTCCGATTACAGAACCACTTACCTTCATTACATCAGTCTGCTGTTCTATCACAATAATGTTCACTTTTCTAAAAGAAAATGAAAATTTTGATGCTAAAAATCAAGAATTATTAAAAACTTTAGAAATAAACAACCAAGAATTAAAAGTAGCTAATAAGGAATTAGAAAGGTTTGCATATGTTGCCTCTCACGATTTAAAAACACCTTTAAGAACAATCTTAGGGTTCACAGAATTATTAGAACGAGATTATAAAAACGGAAAAAATGATAATTTCCTTGCATATTTTAAACAAATAAAACAAGGAACTTTACAAATGGATAATCTAATAAAAACCACTTTAGAATATTCTCGTATAGATAATTTAGAAACTGAGAATACTTGGATTGATTTAAATCAAATTATCAAAAGTATTAAAAGTAATTATTTAAATAACAAAACGGTTTCAATTGAATATGATACTTTACCAAGTATTTTCGCTGAAGAAAATCAGATTTTATCTTTGTTCCAAAACTTAATTGAAAATGGGACAAAATATAACCAATCTCCCGTAAAAAAAATAAATATTAGTTGTAAAACCTCTGATAATAAATATCTTTTTTCTGTTTCTGATAATGGAATTGGAATTGAAAAACAATATCAAAATCAAATCTTTACCATGTTCAAACGTCTTCATACGAACCAACAATATGATGGTACAGGTTTAGGATTAGCAATTTGCGAAAAAGTCGTTGCTAAAATGAATGGGAAAATTTGGATTGAATCAAAAGTTGGAGTTGGAACGACTTTCTTTGTTGAATTAGAAAGAGAAAATAAGCTCCTAAGTTAAGTTTAAAACCACTAAAAATTTGTTGTTTAAAATTCAATAATACTCTCTAAGCATTTTCATATATTCTTCTTTCTTACACATAAATAGTAGAAAATTTTCAGTCCACATGATTTGGAATTTTTATTGCAACTAAATAGATACATTTAATTATTATCAATAATGATTGTTATATAGAATATGTCATAACTATATAATACTCAATAATATGCAATTACTATTTTCATCTATTTTAAATACTAAACAATTGAAAGGAATAGTCGACTTATGGGAATCTCTGTCTAATATTGGGATTGATGATCAAATTCTACAAGTGGAGAGAAAAAAAGTTAGAGTATTAAATCAAACAATTATCATTGCTCTAATTTCACAATTTTTCGCAACTATCAACTATTTAATTAAGTTCGAACTTGAAATAATGACAATTGGTCTTTGCATTATTGTAGTCATCTTATTTTTATTATTTCTGAATTATAAAAAGAAATTTCAAATCGTTTTAAATATAGTAAATGGTATAATTCCTTTAGGTTTAGTTTACTTAGGTATCCTATATGGTGAAAAAATCGGTATTCAATACAACTTGATTATTTTTGTAACTATTGCTTTATTTTTCTATAGAGAAACAGTTACCAAGATATTATTTATCTTCTATGATTTGTCAATTTACTTTTTCTTACGATATTATTGGAAAAATTTTGATAGTCCTTTGGCTGATGACTTGACTTATTTTGAACAAGATATTTCCTATGTATCAAGTATCGCAATCATTATCTTTTTACTATTTTTCTCCTTAAAAGAAAATCAATTATTATTCGAATCTTTAGAAAAAAACAATGATGAATTAAAACGTGCAAATGAAGGACTTGAACGCTTTGCCTACATCGCTTCTCACGACTTGAAAACACCATTAAGAACAATCATTGGTTATACACAATTGATTGAAAAGGATTTCAAAAAAGATAATACCCAAAATTTCAATCTGTATTTTGAAGAAATCAAAAAAGGTTCTTTACAGATGAATGATCTAATCAAATCTACTTTGGAATATTCTCGCTTAAATAGTTCAGAGATTGATAAATATCCAATTGATTTGAATTCTATTATTAATAATATTAAAAATGGTTATATAAATAATGATAAAGTCTTTATTACAAACAATCATTTACCAACTATATTAGGCGGAGAAAATCAATTACTTTCTTTATTCCAAAATTTAATTGAAAACGGAGTTAAGTATAATAAAAACACTGAAAAGAGAATTCAGGTCAACAGTAAAAAATCTGGCAATAAACACCTTATCGAAGTGAAAGATAATGGAATTGGAATTGATAAAAAGTATCATGATCAAATCTTCACTATGTTCAAACGCTTACATACAAAACAACAATACGACGGTACAGGTTTAGGCTTAGCAATTTGCGAAAAAGTCGTTGCTAAAATGAATGGTAAAATTTGGATTGAATCAAAAATTGGAGTTGGAACAACTTTTTTTATTGAATTACCAAATGAGAATTAAAATATTATTTACAATAGACAACTTGATATTTGTGATGATTAAAAACTTTAAAACCGACACAATTTTTTATAATAATTATCATAAATTTGTTTAACAAAATCATCATTTCTACAACTTTTTTAATGAATCTATTAAAATAGCTTAAGTCTTTTCCAGTTTATATCATTAAGATTGGACTTTTTATTGTTACAATATTAATAATAGATTAAATAATCGTTTACTATTTACAAACTACTTTAAATTAAAAGGTGTTTAACGATTAGTTACCATCTTAAATATCAAAATATTAATAAACATAAGCTGTAACAAAGAAAAGTATTGAGACTATTTTTAATATAAATTAGTGGAGGAAATAATTTTGGAAATGAATAAATCATTCAAAAAATAAGTACTTAGTTAATATTTTAGTTAAAATTTCACAGCTAACTAAAAATGAAATGAAATATATAGCCGTTTTTTGGGAATCACTTACAAACTTGGGAATTAATGATCAATTCTCTCATGAGAATAAAAGTAAGATCAAAGTATGTAATCAAAGTTTAGCAGTTGGTTTATTCTCACAAATATTATTATTAGTGAGTAATATCTTAAATAACCTTCCTTTTTTATCAGGTCTCGGTGTCATCCTTTTAGTTGCCTTGATGCTTTATTTTAATTATATTGATAAGTTTCAGTTAACTCAATTAATGATAAATATTCTTTTTCCTTTTGTCTTAGTTCTTCTTGGAGTTTTATATGGTAAAAATAGTGGTGTACAATATAATTTTCTGATTTTTATCACGACGGGTGTATTTTTTAATCAAAAGCTAATCTTGAAATTGCTTTTTATCCTTTATAATTTTGCACTATATATATATCTAAGATATTACTGGACAAATTATGAAAGTATATATTCAGATGAAACAGCAGAATTCTCTCAAGACGTTGGCTTCTTTTCAACAGCAATTATTATCATTTTATTAATAATTCTATTTGAAAATCAAAATAATAAATATGATGACGAAAATCAAATACTTCTAAACTCATTAGAGAAGAATAATACTGAAATAATGAAAGTAAATCAAGAGTTAGAAAGGTTTGCCTACATTGCTTCACATGATTTGAAAACACCACTTAGAACTATTTTGGGTTATATCAAACTTATAGAAAAAAGTTTAGACACAAATAATATAAAAAATATCAAAAAATTCTTTGAAGAAATCAAGAAAGGAACATTACAAATGAACGATTTGATTAAATCTACATTGGAATATTCTCGCATTAATAATAATATAGATATTGAACTAACAAATATTAATTTGAATGAAGTTATTAGTAGTATAAAACATGCTTATATAAACGATGAATCGATTGAAATAACATCAAATCAGTTACCAATAATATATAGCGAAGAACATCAAGTATTTTCTCTATTTCAGAATCTAATTGAAAATGGCATAAAGTATAACAAGCAATCTAAAAAGACAATCAAAATAAATTATCAAAAAAAAGGAAATAGTCATTTAATCAAAATCACTGATAATGGAATTGGAATTGATAAAAAATATCATAATCAAATTTTCACCATGTTCAAACGTTTACATACAAAACAACAATACGACGGTACAGGTTTAGGGTTAGCAATTTGCGAAAAAGTCGTTGCTAAAATGAATGGTAAAATTTGGATTGAATCGAAAGTTGGAGTTGGAACGACTTTTTTTATTGAATTACCGATAGATTGAAAATAAAGGAATTTGCATCTTTCAAAAAAAGGACTTACATTTGCAACAATGAAAAAATATTCAAACATAATTATAATTAGCATTATTATTCAAGATTCTTGTAATCTGTGAAGTAGCTAATTATTGAAAAAAATGAAAAAGCTCTAACAGATTGTAAATCTGTTAGAGCTTTTTTTATTTTTGCAGTCAAATTGATAAAATTATCCAAATGAGTAAATATAAGACTACCAAACAACTAAACTTACCTAAAATAGACGAAGAAGTCTTAGCATTTTGGGAAGCGAACAAAGTTTTTGAAAAATCAGTTTCTAACCGAGAAGGAAAAGAAACTTATGTATTTTATGAAGGTCCTCCTTCTGCAAATGGAAAACCAGGAATTCATCACGTGATGGGTCGTGCGATTAAAGATATCTTTTGCCGTTTCAATACGATGAAAGGGTATCAAGTCAACCGTAAAGGTGGTTGGGATACGCATGGTTTGCCGATTGAATTGCAGGTAGAAAAAGAATTAGGTATTACAAAAGAAGATATCGGGAAGAAGATTTCTGTAGATGATTATAATAAAGCATGTCGAGAAACAGTCATGCGTTATAAAAATCTTTGGGATGACATTACTGTAAAAATGGGTTATTGGGTAGATTTGGATGATCCATATATCACTTTTGAGAATAACTATATCGAGTCAGTTTGGTGGTTATTAAAGCGTTTGTACGATAAAGATTTATTGTATAAAGGCTATACAATTCAGCCATATTCTCCAGCTGCTGGAACAGGTTTGAGTTCACACGAATTGAATCAGCCAGGTTGCTATAAGAATGTGAAAGATACTTCTGCTGTTGCTCAATTTATGGTTAAACGAAATGAAAAATCTGCCTTCTTATACGAAAATCTTGGTGAAGAAGCTGTTCATTTCATCGCTTGGACAACGACTCCTTGGACTTTGCCTTCGAATACAGCTTTGGCAGTTGGTGGAAAAATCGATTATGTTTTAGTTAAAACATTCAATAAATATACGCATTTACCAATCAATATTGTTTTGGCGAAATCCTTATTTGGAAAATGGTTTTCTAAGAAAAATGAAGCATTAAAATTAGAAGATTATACTGCTGGAGATAAAAATATTCCTTACGAAATCATAGGCGAATTCAAAGGAAAAGAATTGGAATTGGTAGAATATCATCAGTTATTACCATATCAACAGCCAGAAGATGGTGATGCTTTTAAAGTATTGGTTGGTGATTTTGTTTCGACAGAAGATGGAACTGGAATTGTACATTTAGCACCTTCTTTTGGTGCAGATGATAAGAAAGTTGCGGATAAATACGGAATCGGTTCATTGACTTTGGTAGATAAACAAGGTAAGTTTGTTGATGGTGTTGGTGAATTCTCAGGTCGTTATGTAAAGGATTATAAAGATGATCCAGAATATAGAAATGTTGATGTTGATATTTCTATCAAATTAAAGACTGAAAACAAAGCATTTGATGTCAAAAAGTACGAACACAATTATCCGCATTGTTGGCGAACAGATAAACCGATTTTATATTATCCATTAGATTCATGGTTTATCAAAGCTGCTTCTGTAAAGGAAAGAATGCAGGAATTGAATAATACAATTAATTGGAAACCGAAATCTACTGGAGAAGGTCGTTTTGGAAAATGGTTGGAGAACTTACAAGATTGGAACTTATCTCGTTCTCGTTTTTGGGGAATTCCTTTACCGATTTGGAGAACGGAAGTAGATGAAGAAAATCCAGAAAATACGGCTCAATTGTGCATCGGTTCTATAGAACAATTAGGAAATGAAATCGAAAAAGCCAATAAAGCTTTAGGTTTGAATCAAGTTGTTCCTAAAGATATGCATCGTCCTTATATTGACGATGTAATCTTGGTTGCTGATGACGGAAGAGCAATGAAACGAGAGTTAGATTTGATTGATGTTTGGTTTGATTCTGGTTCTATGCCGTATGCACAATGGCATTATCCATTTGAAAACAAAGAG
>CAZEOC010000179.1:0-7754 GCA_964513525.1 uncultured Saprospiraceae bacterium
TGCATTAAATGCATTTAAAATATCGTCACGCAAATCATTACGAGTAAAACTCAATACTGCAAATTCAATTTTTGCATCAGCTGTTTGTAAAGCAGCAGAAATAGCTGCTGTTGTTCCATCTGATGGAGAAAAATACAGTTCCATTGAAATTCCGTCAATTAAGAATTTCTTCGGTGTATTTTTAACTTTATCTGCACCAAATTTTGCAGCAAAGATTCCAGGTGTATCGCCAGTTGAGCCCCACATTTCATTAAATTCTACAGTATATGCACGAGCTAATGATTGATCTTGAATAAATAATACATTATTAAAATCATTAGAAATATTTTGCTGTGTAAAGTTCATTGAACCCATAATCACTTTAGCCGTTGAAGCATTATCTCTATCAACAATGATAAATTTATTATGCATCAAAGCACTTCCATTTCCATTTAATACTGAAAATGTTGGTGTTGTACTTTGTAATGCTGAATTTAAAGTACTTGCCGCAGCAATATAACGAACCGTCACTCCACGAGTAACTGCATCATTTAAAGCAGCAACAATCGGATCACGATTAATATTGTAAGCTGCCATATCGATTGTATTTTGAGCTAAACCAATCGCATATATAATCTTAGCTTCTAAATGTGCAGGAAGCGCATGATTTGCACTATCAATCGTTGCAATTGAATTATCAACTACTCCATTAAAATGAATATCAATATTTCCACTTGATGTAGAAACAGTTGCAAAAGACTCAACATTTGAAGTTGCATCTACTCCATTTAAAGTAGAAACTGCTTGTGCATAATAAATTGTTCCAGCCGTTAAACCAGTTAAATCAACAGAATGAACAGTTGTAGAACCACCTAAATCAATAGTTTGATCTAAATTAGTCGGATCTGTACCATAAAGTAATTTTGTTGCACCAGCTACATTTGTTTCCCAAGTTAAAGTGAAACTTGTTTGTGTCATATTCGTTTGGTCTGGCAAAGTTGTCAGATAGAAAGCAGTTGCAACATTTACATCAGCAGCAGTACGAGGCAATAATTGTGGTGTTCCTGCAAATTGAGATACAATACCAGTCAAGTTTACAGGTGTTAATGGAATAGTTGTCCCAAGTAATGGATGACCAGAACGTAAATAAATCACTGAACTTTCATTTCCAGATGTAATGTTTAACGTTCCATTGGCAAAAACTCCTCCTGCATTTGCAAAAGTCACATTATTAATTACAGCTAATTCTGCTTCATTTGAAGCACCTAATTGTGAAGGTGTCAAAACTTGTGGAGTAGGAATTGTATTTCCTGTTGAATTCACATTTGCAGCAGTTGTACTAACGACTTGAATTAAGCCATTGAATTCTCCCATTTCTCCAGAAACAGTTACTTCATCTCCTAAATTCCAGTTGTTTGTTACATTTGGATCATATACTGCAATTCCACCAGTTGCATCCTGTATATAACGAATTGGTCCTAATTCAGCACCATTAATTACAATTCCAGTAACCGTTAATGCTTGTCCTTGTGAATAAGTTCTTGCAGTTGCAATATCTGCTTGTGCAAAAGCTGAAATAGAAATCGCTACAATTGCGATAATAGAAAGTAATGTTTTTTTCATTGTATGTTGATGTGTTGTGGTATTGTCGTGTTGTCGTGTTGTCAATAATTATTACGACAACACATCAACACGTCAACACTAAATTTTATTAAAAAGTAAATTGAAGACTTGTATTCCAACGAATTCCTTGACCTAAGAAAACAGCTGCAGATTTTGCATCAAAATCATTGAATGATTGCGTAAATCTATCATTATTATTGGCATCTGAAATATAAACCGTATTTAATACATTCAATACATTAAATCGTAAATCTGTACGATAAGCTTTTCCAGTTTTTTTATTTTTAATTTTAAAACGATAGCCAGCGTGAAAATCTACTAAATTATAATTTGGAATTTTCCATGATTCTGTTCTTGCAGTTGGGCCTTTCAAATCTTCAGGATTGAAGTTTGCATAGTTTTTAGCAAAATAAGTTGTCTTTAATTTTAAATATAAATTTTTGATTGGTTCATAACGAATCAATCCACCTAATTGAAATTGTGCAGCATCTCCAACATGAACTCCTGTAGGATCAAACTCATAAGAACGACCATCTGGTAATAAAACCGTATCCGCAGAGTTCCAAATCCAATCTCCCAAAGAAACAACTCCTTCTACTGTTAATCGATCTGAAAGCAACCAAGCAAAATCAAGTTCTACTCCTAAATGTCGAGCAGCTAAACCTTGAATATTGACTAAAGTTCTATCTGATTCTGGATCCGCAGGATCTTCTAAAACGGAAGGTAAAAAATCTAATGGTTTATTATTCCAATTAGTATAATATGCATTTATATTAGAAGCAAATTTACTGGATTTGAAACCATAACCAACCTCAAAAGAAATTACTTCTTCATTTCGTAAATCACCAGCAACTTCTGCATCAAAATCTGTTGTTGCATTAGCAATAATTACATTTGTATATCTTGTTGGGCGAGATAAGTAACCAACATTAAAGAAAACATTATGATTATCATTAAATATATATGCTGCTCCAGTTTTTGCTGTAAAAGAAGGACGAATAACCCAATCAATATTATAATTTTCAGCTTCTGAAGAATTAATATTATAATTCTGATCTCCAATAGTAATTGTATCTCCAGCAGCAACTTTAAAAGTAGTATCTGCCAATGTAATTACTTTTTGATCTAAGAAATCTTCATAAGCATAAGCAGAAGTTGCTGTTGATAAATTAACGAAAGCAGATAATCCATTCTTTTCATATTCTAACATTCCGAATAGTCCGCCCCAACGAACATAACCTTTATAATTATATTGAATTTCGTCACCAACTTCTAAACGTTCATTTTCAGGTAAACGATAATTTCTATTTGCACCTTGATTTAAAATAAATTCTCCTCCTAATAAATCATATATTTCTCTCTTGTGTTCTCCTTCATAATTTCTTAAATCTATTCCACCAGAAAAAGTCCAATTCTCATTCATTCTAAATTCTAATGTTGATAAAACTCCATACCAAAAATGATTATTAACACTTGCATAGAGATAGTTTTCTGATAGACCATCTGGTTTAAATATCGAAGAAGTTTGATTCAAAGAATATACAGAATCTAAATCAAATTGACCATTATTCCTAACCAAATCATCTGACCCGAATAATGAACCTCTTGTACGAGTTCCTCCACCATTTCCAATAGAAAGATAAGCTACATTTGATAAAAAGACTCTTTCGGTTGGATTCCAAGAATGTCTAAAACTAATCTGAGGTTTATGGTAATAATTATTTCGAGTATTTATTAATTCACCATCAAGCGTTCCTGCATGTTGGTTATAGCGTAAACCATAATCAACTCCAGTTCCTGGAAATTCGTCACTTCCTACACCTAATTCTTTAGCATAAGTAGTGTCAAAAGTTGCGATTGGTGAAGAAAATGAACGTTGACCATGTTCTTGCGGTGCACCAAAACCAGAAAGGCTAAATAAATGAGCACCAATTTCTTTATCAACTCTTAAATAATAAAAATAACCTTGAGTAGGTAAAGCATTTGCCCAACCATTTCCTTGTTTATAAGATAAGGCAGTTGAAATTCCCCAGCCATTTTTTAATCTTCCAGTTGTTAAACCTAAAGTAGATCTTAAATAACCATTATTTCCAACTTCTTGACGAAAACGTAATTGCTTTTTAGAATTAATACCTTTGGTTAAGATATTTATCGTTCCACCAACAGAAGGAATTGCTAATTTAGAAGCACCCAAACCACGTTGAACTTGCATCGTTTTTGTAACTAAATCTAAACCAAACCAATTCGACCAATAAACCCAACCGTTTTCCATATCATTGACAGGAATTCCATCTAACATGACTGCAATATTTCTTTGGTCAAAACCACGAATAGTTACTCGAGCATCTCCATCTCCTCCACCTTGCTGAGTCGCATATGCTCCAGGTGTAGAATTTAAAATCATTGGAATATCTTGAGAAGCTAATTCTTCATTTAATTTTGCAGTAGAAACATTCGTAAAAGCAACAGGTGTTTTTCTTGCTTGCGCAATATCTGCACTAACTGTAATTTCTTGTAATTCTAATGCTCCGCCCATTTTCACATTGAAAGTTACATCCTCAGAACCAATCGTAATAATTTCTTCAACATCTTCATAGCCGATATAAGAAAACTTAACTGTATGGGTACCTTTTGGTAATTTCAATTCATAGAAACCATCAAAATCTGTTGTTACACCAACAGAACCTGCAGAAACATTAACTAAGATTAATGGTTCTTCTGTTTCAGCATCTGTCACTTTACCTTTTATAGCTCCTTGACCAAAAACAGAAACTGTCATTATTAAACAAAAAAGTAATAGGTAAATTTGCTTCATAATAATTATTTATTTCAAATTGAGTTTCAAATAAAAAACCGTCAAGCTAAATAAGCTTGACGGTTTTTATCAAAATATCTATTTAATTATTGAATAATTGAATAGCTTAAAAATAAATCCCGCCTGAACGAATTTATTCGTACAAGCAATCAAGCTATTTTCTTAATCAATTAATAATTTCTTAATTCCGATAGAATTATCTTCAAAGTATATTTTTACAATATGAATTCCTTTATTAGAATTTTCGATATTAATAAATGCTTTTTCAGTTCCAACAGATGAATTATTATAAATCATTTGTCCAACCATATTATATACTTCTACACTTTCAATTCTTTCTCCAGCTTCAACAGTGAATAAACCTGATGTAGGATTTGGATAAACACCAAAATCTACTGTATTAATTGGCTGTGTATTCGTATAATTAGGATCACAATTACAATCATGATTTCCAACAACAGTAAAAGTATTTTTAGAATAAATTGTCCATTCTGAATAAGCTAATGTATCACCTAAAGCAGCGACAACAGCACCTGTTCCACCTTGAATAGTTGGATTACGAGTGATTGTTTTATCTTTAGTAACCCATTGTCCTGTTGGTGTAGCCCATTGTCCTCCAGATGGATCTTCTCCAATCACACCTACAACATCAATAATGTTACTTCCATCAGCTGCTACTGTAGTTCCAGAAATTAAAGCAACTGCATCATTTCCATTAAAGTATAGTGCATTGTTTGTATTATAAACAGGACACAAGAAAACATCTGCTTTTCCTTCTAAATCTAAAAAGTCATTATATTCTGTTCCATAAAGGTGTAAACCATCTGAATTATACTGAACACAGAATACAACATCTCCTGCATCATCAATAATTGGCATTCCACTTACTGCATCAAGACAAGTATCCCATAATTGATATCCATTCCAAACTGGTGTTTCGAAACCAGAACCTGTAGAATCTCTTTTATCTAATACAATTGTGTAAGTTTCGTATGGCTGAATCATATCCGCAGGTAATTGGATTCCCGTTAATGTTGTAGAACCATTTGAAAAACGACCAACAGAATAAGCAGATAAATCAATTGCATTTGGTGTCGGATTATACAATTCTAATCCTCGGTTATTACCATATCCTTCTACATATGTAGAAATAAATAATTCGCTACAAGATTGAGCATTCATTGTTGCTATTGAAAAAATAGCTAAAATTGTAAGTAAAATTCTTCTCATGATTATTTGTGTTTAGTTTTGCTTTTAGAGCAAAAAAATGCTGTTAAAACAAAAACAATTTATAGTAAATGTGTATTAATTTTGATTTCTGTCACAAATCTACGGATTTTATTCATAAGAAAATTACACTCGTATTAATTTATAGTTAATTAACATTATTATGAATTATTGAGTCAGAGATTGAAAATTAAACTTACTTATTTTATACAAATCCTTTAGATTTTAAAGGAAATATCAAACTATGGAATTACAAAGACTTTTTAAATATTTAGGCGCATATTCAGGTAAAATGAATTTTGCGATTTCTGCAAGTGTTACTAATAAAATATTGGATTTAATGCCGCCGATTATGATTGGTTGGCTGGTAGATTCTATAAGTGGAAATACGCCAAAATGGATTGCTGAATATTTTAATTTAACTACACCATTATCAATCGCAATATTTTTTGGAGTATTGATTATTGTCATTTTTGGAGTAGAGAGTTTTATGGAATGGCTCTACAAATTAGGATTCATGCGCTTAGCTCAAAGAGTACAACATGATTTGCGTTTAGATGCTTATAAGCAAATGCAAAGTCGAGAAATTGCCTATTTTGAAGATAATAGAACTGGAAACTTGATGGCAATGCTTAATGATGATATTAATCAATTAGAACGATTTTTAAATACCAGTTTTAGTGAAATTATTCAATTAATAACTTTAGCATTTTTTGCTTCTATTTGGTTATTTGGTGTTTCTTGGGAATTGACTTTGATTGGTTTCCTACCTATTCCGTTAATATTTATTGGTAGTTTCTATTTCCAACGTTTGATTGGACCTTATTATAAAAAAGTCCGAGAAGCTGTTGGTGAATTGAGTAATCGTTTGGAAAATAATATTTCTGGAATATTAGTCATTAAAAGTTTTACAGCAGAAACATATGAATTAGAAAGAGTAGAAAAAGTATCTGAAAATTATAGGGACAAGAATTTTCAAGCCATCAAGTTTTCGGCAGCTTATGTACCATTAATAAGAATGTTAATCGCTATCGGCTTCGCAGCAACAATGGCTTTAGGAGCATATTGGATTATTATTGACAATGGTAAATTGACCGCTGGTGAATTAACACTTTTTGCGATGATGATTCAGCGAGTGCTTTGGCCTGTAACTCGTTTAGGAGGTGTTTTTGATGAATTGGAAAGAGCAAAAGCAAGTGCAAGACGTATTTTTGGGTTGATTGATGCACCAAATGAAATTCCAAATCCTGAAACCCCTGTTCAAATCGAAACTGTAAAAGGAGATATTTCATTAAAGAATATTCACTTTTCTTATTCTAATGGGTTGAAAATTATTAACGGTTTAGATATTAATATAAAAGCTGGTGAAACCATAGGAATTGCAGGAACGACTGGTTCTGGTAAAACGACTTTAATTAAATTATTACTTCGTTTGTACGATGTTAATTCTGGAGAAATAAACATAGATGGTCATAATTTGAAGCAATGGGATTTGACGCAACTCCGTAAAAACATTGGTTTAGTTAGTCAAGATGTTTATTTATTTCATGGTACAATTGAAGAGAATATTGCCTACGGAATGGGCGAAGTAACGACCGAATCTGTTATAATTGCGGCAAAAAAAGCAGAGTTACACGATTTCATTATTCAATTACCAGATGCATATCAAACAATAGTTGGCGAACGTGGAATCAAATTATCTGGCGGACAACGTCAACGCTTAAGTATTGCAAGAGCAATTTTGAAAAATGCACCAATATTGATTTTGGACGAAGCTACAAGTGCAGTTGATACGGAAACTGAACGTGCTATTCAGCAATCTTTGAATCAATTAACGGAAGGTAAAACGGCTTTAATTATTGCGCATCGACTTTCTACTTTGCGTCATGCCAACGAAATCATTGTTTTGAAAGATGGCAATATTGCAGAAAGTGGAACTCATGAAGCACTTTTAGAAAAATCTGGTATTTATGCAGATTTATGGAATGTTCAGATTGGGGAAATTTAAACAAGTTTTAAGTTGCGGGTTGAAAATTGGAGTAAAATTAAATTTACTCCAATTTTTTTATCACAATGCTAAAAAAATATTGCAATTGATTCCATAAATTCT
>CAZEOC010000180.1:0-7741 GCA_964513525.1 uncultured Saprospiraceae bacterium
ATAGTGAAAAAAGAACAAGTTAGAATACTTGGATAATTGTGTTCAGGTACTTAAACACATAGGTACATAGAAAATATAGTTTTTTGATTTTAGCTTTGCTGAAATGGAAAGGATAAAATATTTTGACTTTGTCAAAATTAAAACTGTGTACCTATGTGTTTAATTTTCATTTCGTTCATAAATACTTCCTTTTCGAAATTTTAGTGATTTTCCATTACGATTCCGAAAAACAGCGATAATTTCTGAGACAATTGATGTTGCAATTTCTTCTGGTGTTTCTGCACCAATATCCAAACCGATAGGAGAGAAGAGATTCGATTTTGCATTCAAATCTACGAAAATATCACTTTTATTAAAAGCAGTTTGCATTTTCCAAAGGCGTTTTTTAGGACCTAAAACTCCAATATAAGGTACTTCATAATCAACAATTTTTTTCAGGATATTCAAATCTGTTTTGAAATCGTGCGACATTAAAACGATAGCCGTATTTTCATCTGTTTTAATACTTTGAACTGCTTCCAAAGGATAAATTTGTGTTGCTTTTTGAGTAATTGCTTTGGTCATTTTTCGGAGTTTTCCGACAATATGAATTTCCCAACCTAAAACAGAAACTAAATTGGCAAAAGCTGCTACATCGTAATTATCACCAATACAAATAATCTTAATTTTTGGTCGAATAATTTCAAATAATATTTCGAATGTTTCTTCTTTTGAATTAGTAATCGTAAGGACTTTAGATTTTCTTCTATGTAAAATTGTATGGATTTTTTTTTCTAATTCTTCTATTGGAATATCAATTAAATTAGCTAACTCCAATAAATTATTTTGAGTAAAAAATTGCCCTCTTAAAGTCTGAGTTTTACTTTGAATATTCAAAATTTGTAATAGAATAGTTGGTGTTCGTTTATCCTTAATTTTCTTTAAAAAATCAATTTGATTATTATTTTTATTAATAGGTGTAAAAAGGACTTCAATTCGTCCATTACAACCCAAACCGACACCAATTTGATGTGGGTCGTCTTCCGTTGTATCATAAACGACGATAGAATTTTCATTTTTCAAAATCGCCATTTGAGCTTGTTTGAGTGCATCGCCTTCCAAACAACCGCCACTAATTCCACCAATCCATTGTCCATTATCACTCACCAAAATTCTCGCACCAATTCTCCGATAAGCAGAACCATCAACTTTCACCACTGTTCCTAAAGCGATTTTTTCTTTATTCCAATCTATCTCTTCGTATCGCCTGATAATATTTTCTATTTCTTTCATGATTTTGGTAATTGATTAGAAATGATTGAAAGCTAAATTTTAATATATTTACCATTTCAAAATCCAAAAAAATCCGTCATTGTGAAAAAATGAATTGAGATTTTCGTCAATTTATTTAACTCAGAATCTCCTTGACAAAAAAGTACGTAACTCTATAAAGTTGTGTGCCGTTGCCTGAAGGAGATTCTGAATAAAAATCATTGATTTTACAAATCAATAATTTTTTCCAGAATGACGAACTTTTTTGGACTTTAGTATCAAACGTCCAGCATCTAATTATCCTAAAACTTCACTTGCTTTTACAAATGGTTGTTGATACATTCTTTTACCCGTTGCTTTTGCCATTGCATTTGCAACTGCGCCACCAGCAGGTGGCAAAGTTGGTTCACCCAAACCAGTTGGATGAATATCACTTTCAACAAAATGAATATCAATATTTGGAACTTCGGACATTCTAATCAAACGATATTGATGAAAGTTATTAGCCGAAGGCGAACCATTTTCAAAGGTAAAATCGCCATACATAGCGTGACCAATTCCATCAATTATTCCACCTTCTGCTTGATTTTTTGCACCTAAAGGATTTACGACAATCCCACAATCAATCGCAGCAGTAACTTTATCAATTGTTGCTTGTCCATCTTTCATAGTAACATTTGCGACTTCTGCGACATAAGTATTATGAGAAAAATAAACACTAATTCCTTGAGAAACATTTTGACCAACTTTTCCCCAATTTGATTTTTCTTGTACCAATTTAATCACACCAATCATGCGGTCAGGTTCATAATTTCCAGTTGGAGGTAATGCTTTTTTAGCTTCCGCTAATGCATTTTCATCATCCTTATATTTTTCTTCAGCTGCTTTATGTACTTCAAAAGCAGGTTTGGCTTGTTCTAATAATTTTATACGTAATTCGATTTCATCAACACCTAATTCGTTCGCTATTTCGTCAATGAAACTCTGTTCTGCATAAGCCAAAAAGTTGGTATAAGGCGCACGCCAAGCACCAGTTGTAATATTACTTTTTAGATTATTATTATCTACTTGATAATTTGGAATTGCACCAGCAGGGAAATTATTTGGCAATCTTCCATACATATTTGTATTAATAGAAGATTCGCTCAAGTGATAAGCCGTAATTTCATTATCCTTAATTGCTGCACGGATTTTATATTTAATTGCTGGTCGATAAGTTCCTGCCATCATATCATCTTCTCGACTAAAAATAACTTGAACTGGTGTTTTTGCTAATTGCGAAAGTTGTGCTGCTTCCAAAGCAAAATCACCATATAAACGACGACCAAATCCGCCTCCCATACGAGTCATGTCAATTTTTACTTTTTCTAATGCAGCTTGTTGTTCGTCCTCATTCATGCCTTCTTTCATCCAACCTAATTGTCTCGCTACTCTTCCTTGTGTCCATTGTGGTGTCTGAATTGGACCTAATAAATTAGCTTGTTCTTCATTCACATCTGCATAGAAATTCATAGGTTCCATGCAATTATGTGGTAAAAACGGAGAGGAATAAATCTGCTCAACGATTTTATCAGCTTCTGCAAATGCCTTAGCAATATCACCATCTTGACGAGCAATTTTTTGAGGTGTTTTATCAAAAAATCCTAATAGTTTTTCATCATGATAAGCTGTACTTTCATTAGGTGTATTTTCTTTCCAACTTGCGACCAAGGCTTTTTTTCCTTTCATTGCAGCCCAAGTAGAACTGGCTAAAACGGCAACTTTATCTCCAAATTCATCACTAAATTGAAGCACATCATTTACGCCATTTACTTTGCGAGTTGCGGTATCATCAACAGAATCAATTTTTTGACCGAAAGCAGGAGAACGTAAAACGACAGCATATTGCATACCTTCTTTTTTGGTATCAATTCCAAAAAGTGGTTTTCCTGTAATGATATTATTTAAGTCAACATTAGAACGACCAGTTCCGATAATTTTAAAATTCTTCGTTTCCTTCAATTCAACTTGTTCTGGAACTTCCAAAACGGCAGCAGCTGCGGCAACTTGACCAAAACTAAGTGTTTCGCCTTTTTTATTCGTAATAATACCGCCAGAAACAGTTAATTCATTGGCATTGACTTGCCATTCTGCGGCAGCAGCAGTAATCAACATTTGACGAGCTGTTGCACCAGCCATGCGCAAAGCATCCCAACTTGCTCGAATTGAATCACTTCCGCCAGCAACTTGTCTTTCGTACCAACTCGTATTTAAACCAGCTTGTTCTACAATCACATCTTCCCAAGCGACATCTAATTCTTCTGCCACTATCATTGGCATAGAAGTTTTGATGTTTTGTCCAATTTCAGGATTTGGCGACATAATCGTTACCAAACCATTTTCTCCAATTTTCAAATAGCTATTTATATCAAACCACTCTTTTGGCATTTCTTTCATTTTAGCCTGTTGTTCCTCGGTTGTACAAGAGGCAAACCAACTAAAACCCAACAACATTCCGCCACCTGCTGCTATCGACGATTTCAAAAAAGAACGTCTATTATAAGTTGTTTTTATTTTCATGGAATTTACTGTTTTATTGCTGTATTGTTTTATTACTATATAATTTTTAAGAAATAATATAGCAGTATAACAATATAACAGTTTAGCAATTAAAGATTTTTAGCAGCTGTTTTTACTGCCGCTTTGATACGAGTATAAGTACCACATCTGCAAATATTACCATTCATGTTTTCAATGATTTCTGCGTCAGTTGGCTTTGGATTTTCTGCCAAAAATGCAGCTGCATTCATGATTTGTCCTGATTGACAATAGCCACATTGTGGAACGTCGTGTTCAATCCAAGCTTTTTGTAAAGGATGCGTTCCATTCTCAGATAAACCTTCAATTGTTTTTATTTTTTGAGTGCCAATATTTGAAATTGGTAAAACACAAGAACGGGTTGCTTTTCCATCAATATGAATGGTACAAGCACCACATTGAGCCATTCCACAGCCATATTTTGTACCAACAAGATTTAAATTATCTCGAAGTACCCAAAGCATCGGTGTATCTTCATCTGCTTCTACTTCATGGTTTTTGCCATTGACATTTAGAGTATAAGTTGCCATATTTTATTTATTTGATATATACCTTTAGAACTATTAAAATCTTGTGTTCAAGATAATAAAAAAATTAATCATTGAAAATTGAAAAATTGGATTGGATGATTTTATACTTGAATTAAGAGTAATTGAGGATTGAGTAAAATTAACAAAATCGATTTTCAGAACTTTTTATTTAAATTAAGATTCAGAAAATCGATTCCGTTTGTAGAGTATTATTGCTGTGATGAAATATTAAGTCGCAAGGTAATTAACTTATTCTTTGCACTTCACTAAACAGGTAAAACTACTCTAAATATAGTTCCTTTAGGTTCATTATCTAAAATAATAACATTGCCTTGATGTGCTTGTAACATTGTTTTTACAATATATAAACCCAAACCTGTTCCCTTCGTCTTTCGAGTATCTTCATTCCCAACTCGGTAGAATTTCTCAAATACTTTTTCTTTATTTTCGTCTGTAATTCCGACACCTTTATCAGCAACTTCAAATCGAATATTTGCTCCTTTTTTATATAATTTGATTTTTACTTCATCGCCTTTTGGACTATATTTTACGGCATTTTCTAATAAATTAACAACCACGGAATTCAAGCCTAATCTATCAACTTCTACAGTTGGAATCTCACCAACCGTTTCAAAATCGAAACGAACATTTGGAAATTTGGTACGAACTTGCCCTAAATTTTCTTGTATTAATTGTTCAAAATTTAATTGTTCTGGCATAATTTGGAAAGAGTTTTCAATTCTTGCCGCTAATAAAATATTATTCACCAAATTATGTAATCGTTCCGTTTCAGTCAATGCACCTTTTGTGAGCATTTGAATTTGTTCTGGTTTCAAATTCGGACGTTTCATAAAGGTATCCAAAGCTAATTTGATAGAAGCAATTGGAGACTTTAATTCATGAGTGATAGACAAAAGGAAATTTCGTTGTTGTCTTGCTAAAGCGACTTCTTTCCGAAAACCACGATTCATCAGCCACATTCCAATGATTAAGACAATAAAGAAAACCGAACCTTCTCCATAAATCATCTTTTTGTGCTTTTCAGACTCCGAAATTAAATATTGATAACTTTCAGTAGCTTGGAATTCAGCTTCTGTTTTTTTATTAATTTCTACCTGCTCAATTCGCATTTTATCAATCTTAGCTTGGGTAAGTTGCTTATCTTGGTCCAAAAGTAAGAATGACCACCAAACTGATGCCGCTAAAACATAAACGATTAAACCATAATATATAAAACGATGTCTGAAATGTTTTTTCATTTTTCTTGTCTTTATTTCTTTTAGGTCTTAATAATGACGGTTCTAATTAAGGAATTTTAAAGTATTAGTTTCTCTAAATTCAAAATTACGATTTTCGGTTTAATTTTCACTAAACACTTTCGTACCTTTGGCGGCTTATTACAATAGTTTGTTAAACAATCGATTATAACAAACGTTTTTTAGGCATTAAAATAATTTAAATGGTATTTTACCTTAGGATAATTGAATGATGAATGTTCATTTATATATTCATGAATCCTCAATAAAATACTATCACTATTAATAGGAAAATAAATTAATGGGTACTTTAATTATAGCAGGACAATTGATTTTGAGTTTGTCCATTCTAATCGTTTTACACGAATTTGGTCACTTCTTACCTGCTCGTGCGTTCAAGACACGAGTTGAAAAGTTTTATTTATTCTTTGACCCTTATTTCTCTTTATTCAAAAAGAAAATTGGAGATACAGAATGGGGAATCGGTTGGTTGCCACTTGGAGGTTATGTGAAAATTTCAGGAATGATTGACGAGTCAATGGACAAGGAACAGATGAAATTACCGCCACAACCGTGGGAATTTCGTAGTAAACCAGCTTGGCAACGTTTAATCATTATGTTAGGTGGAGTTACGGTAAACTTTATATTAGGATTCTTAATTTACGGTTTTGTATTATTCAATTGGGGCGAAGATATGTTACCAACTGAAAATGTAAAATACGGAATGTATGCAGATTCATTTGCAACAGAATTAGGATTCGAAACTGGAGATAAATTAGTTGGTTTAGATGGAGAAACTGTTGAAAATTTCAATGCGATTCGTTTAGAAATTTTCAAAAATGAATCTAAAACAGCAGAAGTAATTCGTAATGGAGAAAATGTTAGTTTTGATATTCCGAATGAATTAACAGGGAAATTAGCGAGTTATAAAGGAGACTTTATTATGCCTCGAATTCCTTTTGTAGTAGATTCTATTATGCCGAATTATCCAGCTGAAGGATTAGATATCAAGAAAGGTGACCAAATGTTGGCTATTAATGGAGAACCTGCTTTTTTCTATGATGAATTCGCCAGTAGCATTAAAAAATATAAAAACGAAACGATTGATTTAGCCGTATTACGAGGTTCAGATACGTTGAGTTTTGCTGTAGAATTAGGCGAAGAAAGCAAAGTTGGAATTGTTCGTTCACCTTTGAGTGAATTCTTAGATGTTGAACATAAAGATTATTCTTTTGGCGCTGCATTCCCTGCTGGAACTCGTAAATCAATAGAATTTTTGAGTTTGCAAATCAATGCTTTTGGACAAATGTTTACTGGAAAAGTGAAAGCTTCTGAAAGTTTAGGTGGTTTTGGTTCTATTGCTAAAATGTTTTCTGATACTTGGGATTGGCAACGATTCTGGAGAATGACAGCTGTTTTATCCTTGATATTAGCATTTATGAATTTATTACCAATTCCAGCTTTAGATGGTGGACATGTAATGTTTTTATTATATGAAATCATCACAGGTCGCAAACCGAGTGATAAATTCATGGAATATGCTACAATCGTAGGATTTGTATTAATAATTAGCTTAGTGCTTTATTCCAACGGTTTGGATTTAATGCGTTGGTTTAGAGGAGAGTAATTTCTTGGATACTGGTTACTGGATACTTGATTCTGGTTAGTCTAAAGAAGTTTAAATATTGAAATAGGATTGTTAAATATCTGTTTCAATAAGTACTTTAGATTCATTCGTTTTTGTCCAGCAACCAGTAACCAATAACCAATAACCAGTAACCAGAATGAAATATTTTGAATTATACAATTTGCCTGTTTCATTTTTATTAGATGAAAAGGCATTGAAACGAAAGTTTTATAAATTAAGTAAGCAGTTTCATCCAGATTTTTTCACTTTAGAATCAGATGAAAAGCAAGCAGAAATTTTAGAATTATCGACAGTGAATAATGAAGCGTATAAGACGCTTTCTGACTTTGATAAGCGGATGGAATACATTTTAAAAGAAAAAGATATTTATCAGGCAGAAGGGCAGAATAAAATGCCACAAAGTTTCTTAATGGAAATGATGGATATTAATGAAGCTTTGATGGAATTAGAGTTCGATTTTGATGCAGCTACTTTTGAAA
>CAZEOC010000181.1:0-7706 GCA_964513525.1 uncultured Saprospiraceae bacterium
CTTGATAATCTTGAGGAGAATGTAAGCGTTGAAAAATATTAAAAATACGTTTGGAGTAAGCTTCATCAAATCCAATTCCATTATCGGTTAAGGTGAAATTCCAATAATTTTCAGCTTCTGAACAGTTAATAATAATTTTAGGTTGTTCTGTTTCTTTTTTAAACTTGATTGAATTAGAAATCAAATTTTGAAATAATTGAATTAATTGATATTTATGACAAACAATTTTAGGATTAATCCCTTGAAACTCAACTATAGCTTCATTTTCGGAAATTTGCAAACCTAAATTCTCTAAGGTTTCTCTGATTACTTGAGTAATTTCCACTCTTTCAAAAGGTATTACACTATTAATATTTGCGAATGCTGTTAAACCCTTTATCATATTATTTAATCGAACAGCTCCATTAATTGCTAAATCCATGTATTCCTCTACTTTTCCTCCAACTTTATCACTAAAATCCCATTTTATGAATTGTAATGAATTAGAAATATTACGCAAAGGTTCTTTCAAATCATGTGCGATAAAATCAGTGAATTGTTGTAATTCCCTATTAGCAATAGTTAGTTTTAATGCTTGTTCTTCTAAAGTTTTATTTTGAATTTTTAACTGCTTAGTTTTTTCTAATAATAAAAGATTAGTCTCTTCTAAAATTGACTCTGCTTTCTTATGTTTAGCATAGTAAATTGCCCTTTCTATTTTAGTTTTCAATTCATCTGGATTAATCGTTTTTTCAACAAAATCAGTTCCTTGAGCTTGAATGAATTTCGTAGCAACTTTGTAATCAGTATTGAAAGTCATCATGATGACTGGTGGATAATTAGGGGAGATTTTTTTGATTACAGAAAAGCTTTCTAAACCATTCATATCTGGCATAATATAATCTAATAATATCAAATCAATATCATGATTTTCCTTCAAACAACAAATTCCATCAGCGGTATTCTCGGCAGTTAACACCTCGAATCCAATATTAGATAGTTTATGCTTAAAAGAAAATAATATCTTTTTATCATCATCAATTATTAGGATTTTATTCATTTACAGTGGCATTTGTTTTACTAAATCTGTCCTATAACAAATTATATTCTTATTTATCCAAAAATAAGAATTAAAGGCGATAAATATATCAAATATTTTGGAATCACTTATTTAAGCTTTTCCTTTGAATTTTTAATTATTAGGTTTGTTACAACATCATAAAAATTGTTATAAGTCTTTTAAAATAATAACAATTTTATTGCCGATAATGCTCTTCAAAACTAAGTCTTAGTATATATGTTAATTATCATTTTATAATTAACTACTCGACAATAGATTACATATTAAGAAAAATAAATTTTCAGACAAAAAATTAATATTTTTTTTGATTTTTTAGAATGATGTTGTATTCATTTCGAAATGATAAAGTTTTATTAATCATTCTATCTATTTGAAGTCGGAAAATTTAAGAAGGGAAAAAATATTATTTATTAAAAAATATGATAGAAATATGAAAAAAAGGTAAAAGAATTACTGGTAATACGAACACTTTCAACTATTCAATTTAACTTTTACACTTTTCAAGTATAAGGGTTCTCTAATAAAATTAATATTCTCAAAATTGTGCATGTAAACTCCGATAAAATTGGGGTAAACTATTTTAAAATCCACCTTTTTATATAACGAGGTTTAATACAAATGCTCAATTTTTCAACCTCATTCTTTAAATGAAAAAAATCAAAGAATTCAATACAGATTATAAAAAACTGTTCTAAAACTAAATAAGTGGATAAGCGTAAAATTCCAATTATTAGGTCATAATAATCTTGTATTTTACTTTATCCACTTATTTGAATCAACTAAGTTTGAGCGTTAATAAACAATCGACAACTTAGTTTCAATCATCTCAATTATCAACTAACAACATCCGCCTCCAGGTTCACAACTATTATTTTTCGTTGCCATCAAGTTTGATAAATTTACCAAAGGTTTTTGAGCAACTTCTGACACTGGAGAACAACATGCGACTGCCTTCTCTTCTGGAGTTGTTGCTCTATCTTTTGCTTTACAACAAGTTTTCTCTTCCCCTAATTTAACGATAATTTGATTTTGAAGCACTTCAACAGCTCCAACAGGTAAAATTGCAGCATGAAAATTAGCATTTCCATATTCAAACTTCAATTCTACATCGTTTAAGTTTGGACGAACTTTCGCTACATCCTGAAATATCTTAAAAGCCTTACTTGTATCTACTCTATGATTTGGTTCTGGGATTTCATTTTCCCATAATTGAACATGTACTTCCTGCCAATTATTCTGAACACCGCCACAATCAACCGTATCGAAAGTAACATTTTTGAATTCTGTTAAATGAAAATCTGCTCTTGCAAAACTTCCTTCTTTATATTCAAAAGATAACGGTAAATCTGGATTATTTCCTAAAACATTAATAAATTCTGATGCTTTCATTTTAATTATTTTTAATTTATTTAATCGCAATATTACGATAAATAAGTTGAAATTTTTTTAACAACAACTTAAATTATTATCTAAAGAAGCAAACAACTTGGCCAAAGCTGTTTCTATAACTTTCCAATTTTCTTTATTAATACAATAACAAACGCTCGTTCCTTCTATCGTACCTTGAATTAAACCTACTTTTTTTAATTCTTTCAAATGTTGTGAAATAGTAGATTGTGCTAAACCAATTTCTTCCACCAAGTCACCACAAATACAGCTATTTGTTTTTAATAACTGTTGTAAAATAGCAATACGAGCAGGATGACCAAGTACCTTTGCAAATTTTGCAATTTGGTTCTGTTCTGAAGTAAATTTTTCTGTTTTAGTCAATCCCATTATTATTAATTATTTTATTTAATCGCAATATTACGATAAATAGATTAATAAAAAAAATAATTGCAAGAATTATTAAAAAAACTTGCAATTATTTTTTTTGAGTGCGTGGAAAAATCCACTTCATTACTTAGAACGTTCACCTACAAAATTATCCTCTTTGTATTTGAATAAAACATTAAAAGTTGTCAAAGTTCCATAAATACGAGTCAAATATTGTTGTAAATTAATTTTCTCTTCTGTCTCCAAACTCTTAGAACTATTGATTCGTTGTTCCATCACTCTTAATCTATCTCTAAGCATTACGATTTTATGAAAGAAGGTTGAAATTGGAATTTCTTTTCCTTTTAAATCTTCATCTGCTGGTTTCAAAACCATCATTCCACCTTTCCACTTATCAGCAATAGGAACGACTTCAGATACATCTGACCATTTTTTTAATATTCTAATCAGTGATTTTTCAGCTTTAGTAAAAGTAATTTCATCATCTGATTCAATTCGTTCAACAATTACCCAATCCGTAAAATGTTTCCCTATATCTTTAATTCCAAATTGCATAAAACAAACTTGATACGCATTCGGTAATATTCTAATAATTGCTCCTTCACCATATGCTCCATGTCGCACTCGTGAACCAATTCCAAGTAATTGATTTTCAGTCATAATTCTAATCTATATAATTATTTTAATCATTTTTTCTCTTTCTGCAAATAGTAAAAATATACTAATTGTGATAAACCTTGTGTAACAAAAATTCCTATCAAAACGCCAACTAAACCATAAGTACCAACTAGAGGATAAGCCAAAATTAAGCTAAAAATTGCTCCGATTACATAAGAAACAAATATCGGTTTTGTGATTTCTAAAGTCATCAATGCAAAACGTAAAGGATGACCAATAAATATCAAAACATAAGTAAAGCAAAATCCAATAATCAGATAACTATATTCGACATATTCAACGCCATATAAAAAGTCAATGATATAAGTTCTGAAAATAGCTAAACCTAATAAAACTCCGCCAACTAAAATTCCTGCTCGACCTGTGATATATACGAGGTAAGTTTTCAATTGTTTCCATCCACCTTCTTTGTAATGTAACGCAGCTTTTACTGGAACTATATTTTCCATCGCTAAAAATAATACATGCGTCAAACCCATTACATTCTGAATAATTCGTATCGCTCCAACTGCTGTTTCACTCATTAAAGCTGCGGCAACTATGATGAAGAAGTTCCCCGAAAACCATTGTAACAAAGCGGTTCCGATTAACCATTTTGAAAAATTAAAATGATATAGAATTGTTTCTTTTAGAATTTTTGTATTAAAACTGAATTGAAAATATTTGATTAAACCTAAAAGAACAACAACGACATGAGCGATTCCAATTCCTATCAAAGCATTGGTAACACTTAATTGCTCATAATACCAAAGTATAAATACCGCAACAAAATGACCGCCAAATAAGATGATATCTAAAATCAAAGCAAAGATTACATCTTGTTTCACAAAGGATTGACTCCGATAAAAATCATAAATCAAATGCAAAAAAACTAAGGCAGGAACAACCCAGAACCATCGATTATCCTCAATTTTAATATCAAAATATTGACCGAATATTAAGAATATAAAAACGAAAAAAGCGATTCCAAAACTGGTTAAATATTGTAAATAATGTAAGGTTGAAAGATAAGATTGAGCTTCTTTGGCTTCTTTTTTAGGCGACAAAGTCATCATTGGACGAGTAACAAAAGCTTGATTGATACTTTTCCCAAACAAAACTAACATCCATAATAAAGCAAATAAACCATAACCGTCTATTCCCAAAACTCTGGCTAAAACAATTCCAATTAAAAAATTGCTACCACTAACAACCGCTTGGTCAGTTAGTGCAATTATTGTAGAAGAATATGCTTTTAGTTTACTGAGCATAATAGTAGAGTGTAATAGAGTAGAAAGTAGAGAAATAATAGTAAAATATATTGATTTCTCTCTACTTTCTACCCTTTCTCTTTCTACCCTTTTTTAAAACTTCTTCCGATGTAAAGCCATTGCATTCATCAACCAATTTGGTAAAGGCTTTTTCGGATTTCGTTTTTGTAAATTAATTGACCAACCAATAGCTGGAATTAAAGGAACTTTATGTGTTTCGACGAATTCAATCAATGTCCCATCTGGGTCTTCCAAATATCCCCAATGTCCATTCGCTTCTCCCATATCGAAATCAGGATTACTCAATACAGAGAATGGAAAACCTGCGGCTTTACATTCTTCGACCAATTTATCCATATTTCTAATATCAAAACAAAGATGAATATAACCTAATTCACCCCAATATCTATCTTGAAATATTTCATTTGGCGTTCGGCTTTTCACTTCTACCAATTCGATTTCACTTTTGCCTAATAATGGAGAAAAACCGCCAACTCTTTCCTTAGAATGTCCCAACAAAACTCTTCTCAATTCTTCATTTCCACCTGGAACTCCATCCAAATTTGCAAATGTTCCTTTTGAATCATAAAGCACTTCATCATATCCCAAAACATCAGAAAATAATTTTCGAGCCGCTTCAATATTAGAAACACCAAGAGTTGCCCCACAAATCCCGCCAATATCATTTTTCTGTTTGAACCATGAATCAAATTCCTTGATTTCTAAAATATTATCAAAAGGATCTTTGATAAAAAAGCTTTTTGAACCATCAGGATTCTTAATAATTTCAGTTAAAATATTTACATTTTCAGCTTTCAGTCGATTAAATGATTTTTTAATATTATTAGATTTAATCTTCATAATATTAATACCTAAATCACCAATCTGAACTGGATTTAGAGGCGGACGAGATTCATGTTCCGTATGTTGCCAAATCTCATAGCCACTGCCACCGTTCAAGTTCATTGCCAGAATTGCTCGTTTTTTTCGAGCTTTTCCGCCCATGTATTTCGCCATATAAGTCGCTTCATTATTGTCATCAAAGACGCAAATATCCGCTTTCAAAACTGTTCCATACCATTTGAAACCTGCTGCTGCATCTTGTACACCAACACCAATTTGCTGTATGCCGTATATTAATTTTTCCTGCATTTTGTTTTATAATTACTAAGGAATGATAGGATAAAAAGCACAATGAAACTAACTTCTATCCAAAAAATCGAATCATTTTCCCAAAAATAAAAAAATGCTAAACTTTATTGAAATATATCTTTCCATAAAATTTAACATTTTTAAATTACTAATCTCCAATATGAATTATCAATCCCAAAGTGGATTTGGATAAAGTCCATCTTCTGTCAATTGTGTAATTCCATTCACAACCATTTCTTTATCTGCTTGATAAGTCACTCCAAACCACTGGTCTTCAGATTTTAAAACTTGTAAATCTAATTGATTCGCTTGAATTAAATTATTAACAATCAAAGGAATATAAAATTCTGAACGAGTATTTTCTTTATTGGCTTTCACAAAATCAACAAACATTTCATGTGCTGCATCCATAAAACTTTCATGGAATCCCCAGAAATTCATCGACGCAATATCTTTATCTTTTAATGGATAATCTTTTCCATCATTTTCATCTGTAAAATAAATTTGTCCGTCCGTTTCTCTACGAATTTTCAAACGCTCAACGACATCCGTCAAAGCATTGTTATCGTCTGTTTGACAAATTCCACGATTAACCGTTCCATTTTCAGAAATTGTTTTTTCTAAAACAAAACCAACCATAGCAAAACGATTTTCTGATACATCATTCGTAAAGAAATTCGCAATCGTTTGATAAGCAGAAACACCATAGTAATCATCGGCATTAATCACGGCAAATGGTTCATTGATTAAATCTTTCGCCGCTAAAACTGCATGACCAGTTCCCCAAGGTTTTTCACGATGTGGAATATCAGTTACACCTTCTACTACTGGATTTACTTCTTGAAAAGCATAAACTACTTCAATTTTATCTTGGAATTTATTTGCGAATTTTTCTTTGAAAGCAGTTTCAAAACTTTCTCGAATCACAAATACAACTTTGCCAAAACCTGCACGAATAGCATCATAAATTGAATATTCTAAAATCGCTTCATCGTTTGGTCCGATTCCATCTACTTGTTTCAATCCACCATAACGGCTGCCCATTCCTGCTGCTAAAATTAATAAAGTTGGTTTTTTCATTTGTTAGACTCTTAGTATTAATAATTTGGTAGTGTTATTAATGTGCACTTTTCGAAATCAAAAATCATAATTTTTTAAAAATCTTTCTTCTTTTCCTTTGATGAAAAAGAAGCAAAAAATCAAGGCTTGTTTAATTTCTCGACGGCTGAAAGCATTGAAAAAACTAAACAATCCGAAACTCGCTACGCTCAAACAACGGCTTGTTCTTAACGTTTTTTCAAAACTTTCAACCTAAAATTAAAAATGCCAGTCAACATAAAAGTGCTCATTTATAACACTACCAATAATTTGTGAATTGCAAAAATAGAATTTTGCATAGGATAAAAAAACACTTAGGAATGATAAAATAATTTTAATCCTTTTTATCACTTTATTCTCATTGCTATTTATAACTATTCATCCTCATAAAAAATGGTTTTCGTCAATAATAGCACTTACCAATTGTAAATACCAAAAGGTAAAACCGTATCGTATCCCAATAAGTTAGGATGAAAAATTTATCTATGTTTTTCCTTTGATAGCATCAAATATAGAAAAACTCAAATTTTATTTCCCCTAAATTAGAGTATTGGATTTTATATATTTGTAATTCATTATTTGTGAGGATTAATCATTCATCTATATTAATAAAAACTAAATCTTAAATACTATGGCGAGAAAAAAACGAGGTCCTTTAGGTTATATTTTCGCTGGTACTATATATCCAATCT
>CAZEOC010000182.1:0-7619 GCA_964513525.1 uncultured Saprospiraceae bacterium
TTATTGATGAGCAATCTGTATTGATAATTATTCGGTTAGATTTTATGATTATTCGATTTGCGTTTAGCTTTTTATTAATCACACCCAACGTCCCGCAACAACGAACGGTGACAGCTTTTGCTGGCACTGGAAGATGTTGCTTTTGTTGGTGGCAGCTTTATTTCTTCATACTTTTTAGTCGAATCATTGAACTTCGACCAAAGCTAAAGCGATTTTTTCAATTATTGGAAAATTATCAAGTCTTATTTATAAAGCCGCATTTTATTTGAGCCGAAACGCATAAAATCTCATTTCTCTGATATTTCTATTTTAGCTTATCAACGCATTTTATTTGAGTTGAAACGTATAAAATCTCATTTCTCTGATATTTCTATTTTAGCTTATCAACGCATTTTATTTGAGCTGAAACGTATGAAATCTCATTTTTTCGATATTTCCATTCTTGCTTTGAACCGTATTTTTATTGAGCAGAGAAGCGCATAACACCTCATTTCAAATTTTTATATTCTTAATTACCACCAATATTCCACAGCAATCTTCTATCTACGACAAAAGCATTACATAACTGTTGGAATATTTGTTATTGGTGGTAATTTTTAATTTACATCTACACTCTAAACATATAATAAAGAACTGGATTTGTCAATTAATTAGTCAAATAGTCCCAAATGCTCTTTTGCATAAGCTTCAAACTCATCACATCCTCCTATATGATTTTCATCAATAAAAATCTGAGGTACTGTATTCACGGGTTTTCCAACCGTTTTTTCTAAGTCCGCTTTGGATATTCCTTCCGCATGAATATCTACATAACGATAATTAAAATCATCACGTTTTACTTTTAGTGTTTCAGCATGATCTTTTGCTCTTACTGAATATGGACAGGCAGGACGCCCGAAAATCACAACAAACATAAATTTATAATTTTAAATGTTAAATAAATTTTATTTTCTCATTACTAATCTTTTTTCTAATAATCAAAATCACGGTTTTTCAAATATTGAATTAATTGATTTTTAGCAATATTTTTCCGATTTGGTTGGTATTAATATTTTCAAAAAATGTGGCTTTATATGATTTGGGTTGGTTCTTATTTTCTATTTTATCTTGTAATGTACTAAATCCAACGTTTACTAAACTTTTAAAGTTTAATAAACGTAAAATTACCAGCCCAAATCATATTGAACCAAAAATGTTTTATAGCCTGAATTCGCTCATTTGTTATTATTTGATTTTTTTCTTAGTTGCCACCAACTTGTTCAAATACGACATATGTCGTATTAAATCCTTATAACTACACTTCATTTTTTTTTATAAAAAGTGGTGAGTTATCTACAAAATACAAGATAGACTTTTATTTTAAAATGGACAAGTGAATGGAAATTAAATCTTGCTGTTGTAACTGTAAATGAGTGTTCGTAAAGGAATTACTTTATTTGTTTTTTATTTATTGAGCATAAGAAGTGAAAAATAGCCGTTTGTAATCGTTTGTAATCGATTACAATCGTTTACAAACGATTATAATCGACTATGGAAAAATCATATTTTCTCTATTCAATTGTAATGTTTTTTTAACACCTAAAAGCCAAACATAACCGCAGTCGGCAGTTATGCAAAGCTCATTATATTTCTCCTTTAAAAAATTAGTGGTATCATCTTTTTTGTTGTTTTTTGATATAATTTATATTTTTCTCCAAAATCTTCTATTAGCGCAATTTCCTCAAACTTTATTCTATAAACATAGGCAAAGAACATCGCGATTATAGAAAAGAAAATACTAAAATAAGTATGCATAAATACGGCACTTCCGATAATTGCTAAATAAGCTCCTAAATAACTTGGATGTCGAATATATCTATACGCTCCATCTGTGATAATGGTTTGACTTTCTTGAGTTCTAACAGTTGTGGTAAAGTTTTTGCCCAAAGTTCTAATGCACCAAATCCTGAAAATTGTTCCGCCTATCAATAGAAATAATCCTAAAATAGACAAAGTATCTATTCTGAATTCAATGAAATTTTGTCGAAAATATGCCCATTCAAATACAATTAAAATTTGGATAAAGGTAGTTGTGCCCATTATTATCCAAACTGAATTTTTATCTCTTGTGTTATTTTCTTTACTCTCTTTGATTGTCAATGGCGGTTGCGTTAAAAATATCGCAATACAGGTAGAAATCAAAAATACAATTTGAAAAGTGCTGACCAATTCTATTTTTGGAATAAGTGGTAAAATATAGAAAAGGAATACGAATACAATAATTGATAATATCTTAGCTTTCATATGTTTCTTATTATTTGATTTGTTGTTTTAAATTCTTCTGCCATTTCTTCAAATTTTGTATGGTATCTTTTGGGAATAGATGCCAGTGTCAATGGCAATGACAAAAGGTGAGAGGATTTTTTAGCTCTTCCTCTTAGGTAATAAGTTTCACTGTTATTGATTGTCTTAAATCCAAATTGTGTATAAAATCTTTTATGATTACCATCACAATTGACAATAGCATATTTTTCTCTGTTATTGATTAGAACACAAAGGACAACTGCACATTCCATAAAGAATTGTACTTTATTAAGCCCTTTATTTTCTCCAATTAACATTAATCTACTGCCTTCAATTATGCGTTCCTTTTTTTCGATTAAATTGGAATAGTAATCTTTTATAGATGTTGGTGTTTCTGAGTAACTTACAAAAGGAAAATCTGAATATTCATATTTCTTTATTTCTCTTTCTCCATGAATTTCCTTTTTTAATTTTTTGTATTTAAGTCCGATTGAAAATACTTTATGATTGTATAATTCATTTTTATTAGTAATGAATCGTATAAAACCGATAGGCTTTTCTTCACAAAACAATCCAAAATGTCTTGAATGTAAATCATAAATATCAATATCTATTTTTTCATCATTTATTTGAAGAAAGTTTCTCATTGCACTATTAAAATATGTTTCATATCTCAATCTCATGAATTTTTCCAATTCATTTTCATCTACGATTTCTCTGAATTGATAAGTTTTTGGGTGTCTCATTTTTTTTCTAATTAAAGTGAATGTCCCGCAATACTGAATGAACACGACTTTTGTTGTGGCTAAATGATGTTGCATTTTTTTTGGGGACTGAATTGTTTTTATATTATTTTATTTGGAATCTTCTATATTGTCTTATCGCTACGTTTTAGGTTTATTATCTAAAACATATTTTTCTTTTTACAGTATTAATATTTAGCTGTCAATCTTAATGCTATCGCTGTGTCTTCATTTAAATTTGGGATTAGGGAACTCCAATAATAATCGCATATTTTAATCTTGCTCCCATTGAGTCATAGGTGCAATAATTTCTGATTAGCTTATCTGAATTTGATAATGCAGGTTCTATTTCTCCAAGAGAATTATGATTTCTTTGATGATGTGAAATAAATATCAAATGTATTTTTATTCTGGGGAAATTATTGTTCATGGGATATTTAAAATTTATACTTATTGGGGTCAGTTTCATCTGACTAAATTACTACCGATTAAGTATCTGAACACTCGGGTAATTATGTCCCGATACTTAATATGGTGAAAATATAAATATATATCATATATTCATATTTTTATAAAGTATAATTATTAATTATGTATAAATTGTTAAATATTAATGTATTGTGTTAATTTTTTCTTTGTTGGATTTAGTGTATTTAGCTTGTAATTATAGAAATGTATTTGTAAAAGAAATTTTGATTGATGTAAACAACATATTTTTAAGTTTCACATCTTTATTCTGGATTTCAAGGCGAATTAAGTTGTATTTTGTTGGGACTTGCTCTAAAAGTATATTTGAGGTTTGGGTTCTGATAAATAGAAGTGAGATTCTTTGTCTTAAATTTCTTGTTCGAACTTTAAAGCAATTTCCATTAAGTATTCTTTTCCTTCTACATTGTTAATCATAAATTCAGGTAGACTATTTAAGCCACTAATTCCTGCCATTATTCCAGTACATATCGAAGCTACAGAATCAACATCTCCTCCTAAATTTACCGATTTCTTTAATGCGTCCAAACTATTCGTACAATTTTTAAGCACGTACATTACACATCCAGTAGTATATTTTGAGTCGGAAGGTACGCCATTAATTCCTGATAGAAAATATGGCGCTTTGATTGGTTGTTCACCACATAATACTTTAAAATCGTTTTCAGTTAAACTGTCATAATCGGTTAATGAATTTACTTCCTTCAAGTATTTTTTGTATTCGTCATTTACATCGACCTTTTCTAAACAATATTCGATTATGTTTTCTTTTTTACCTTGTTTTACGATTAAGTATTCAGCACTTCTTGCGATACATTGGCTGGAGATAATAGCATTTAAATTTGGATGCGTAGCATTTGCATTTATTTCAGCATACTTATTTATCAAATCTTCATTTATTAAACCAAGAGGAATTGATCTCATAGCTGGAGCATTTCCTGGATTCATTCGATTTCTTTGAAAATCACGAATTTGGTTGATTGTCATTTCTCCAGAAAAATACCAACTCATAGATCCATGTCCATTTCTGCCGAATCCTTTTTTTTGAATGCCTAAATCATATTCTTCTTTCCATTTGTCTACAAGTAAATCCACAGAAAAATCTTGATTAGACAAAAGTGATTTTATTACTCCAATGGTCATTTCTGTATCATCAGTGTAATCCCATTCGTTATAATTTTGTGTAAATAAGGCTATTTTATCAGAAGATATTTGGATTTTATTTCTCACATTAACGAATTTTGAAAAATCGACATGTTCACGTATCCAATTTCTATCTTGAAATTCAACACCTGCTCCAAAAGCATCTCCAATTGCTATTCTTAAAAGTATATCTTGTATTTTCATTTAATGAAATTCATCTGCTTCAATGTACTAAATTGTGGCACTCAACGGTCTGCATTGGCGGTATTAGTAACTTTAGTTGCCGATGAAAGTTTTATGCAATGTTAAGTACAAGTTTTTTTCAATAGAGTATTAATTGTGTACAAGAAAATATTGCAACTTTTTTTTGAGATTTCATATCACTAACAATTACACGCCATACTTGTGTAGTTCTCCCCAAATGTTCAGCAATACATTCACATTTTAATTTCCCTTCTCTAATTGCTCTGACAAAATTACTTTTAAGTTCTAATGTGGTAAATGATTGCCCTTTTTCTGGTAAATGAGCTATAGAAGCATATCCAGCAATTGTATCAGCAAATGTTACAATACTGCCAGCATGCAAAAATCCATTTGGTGCAAAATATTCTTTTTTCACAGTCATTTCCCCATTCATTTTGCCTTGTTCTACTTGAGTAACATTTATTCCTAATAATTCGGGAAAATGACCTTTGCTTAGATTGTTAAAATATTTAGCATCTCGTGATTTATCGTACATAAATGTCCTTTAAGTTAATTTTATATTGATTCAATTAATTTTTTGAATTCGGTTTATTTTTTTTCTAATTTTTTTAATAAGGTATTCACTCTTTCCTCTTCAATGCCCATTTCCTTTAACTTTGAGTAATTTTCCTTTGCTTTTTTAAAATTACCAATTAATAAATACAGGTCTCCATAGTAAGCTGGTAAATGTGATGATTTAGGGTAGATTTTCTTATATTTTTCAAGAATGAATAAAGCATAATCATATTCTCTTTCAGCTATTTGCTGTTTAACAAATTTTTGATAATAAGTTTCTGGAACAACTATTTCATAACCGAATTTTTTTGATAATTTTTTAAAATATTCTTCAATTAAAAAGATGTCATCAAGGTTTGTTAATTTTTCAGCATTATATCCCTCATATATAAATTTAATTCCATTTAAAAATCCAGTAGTTGTTATAGATACATGACTTTCTTCACTTAAATACTCAAACTTAAATCTCAAATTTTGAGGTTTTGTATAATCAATAATATCTCTAAACTTCTCAGAGCTTATTTGTGTATAACCACCTTCGTTTCCAATCGCTAAATACAAACTTGATGAATCTATTTCATTTTGATTAAAATAATTTTTCGCCTTTTTTACTTGTTGCTCATTATTCCGTCCTAAACTTGGACTTAAGGAAATGTAGGATTGAAATGAATCTGGTTTATTCATCATCGTGTATATGGTAAAAAGTCCGCCAAAAGAATGCCCAACTAAAATATTATAAGGATGAGTTCTAAATTTATTATTTACCCAAGGTTTTAATTCTTCTGTTATAAACTTTAAAAAATCTTCACCGCCACCAAATCTTGATTTATTATCATTTATTCCTGGCGGAGTTAAATCTTTACTTCTGTTTTCATTGATTATACCTACAACAATCATTTCAGGAATATCTCCGCTACTTCTTAATTTGTCCGTTAATGCAGATATAAATGGAAAATTCCATTCTCCATCTAATAAATATAAAACTTGATATTTTTTATCAGTTTCTTTATAATCAGGTGGAGTAAAGATTGCTATTTTTCTGCCTTCATCTAAAACTTCAGATTGTATCGTATAGATTTTACCTATATTGTAATTCTCAACTTGAGAATATCCATTTGTCATCCATGATAAGAAGATGAATAGTTGCAGTATTCGTTTCATTTGTTTTTATTAATTTTGTAGAACGGTCTCGTGTAAACGACGTGAAGAAGCATAGACATCATGAACATTTTATGCTTTGTTGTGTGTGTGTTTTATTTCTTTGTCCAGCCAATCCGTTACTAAAGACCAAAGTTGATTTCTTTTTGAACTAAAGAATTTCATATGCCCTAAATCTCTAAATCCGTATTTTTTTGGCGAAATTGTAACTATGGTGGCATTTATTTTTGAATAGACTCTAATCATATCTTTTACGTTTTCATAATTAGCTATTTCATCATCTTCAGCGTGAACCCAAAGTGAGTTAAAATCTAATTCATCATAAAGATGTTCCTTGATTTTGGTATTCAAATCAACATTTACGTATCCTTTACCATTACACCATTTTGTCCATTCCTTACCGACTTCTTTTGGTAATGGTTCTCCCATTCCTACCCATTGAGATTTGGCATGTCCAAAAATAAAATTACTTATAGGAATATAAATATTTAGCCAAAATGCCGACTTAAATCTGAAAGGAAATTTAGAGTATTTTAGACTTCCTGATGAACTACCAAAATTAAACATAGACTTTAGGTCTTTGGCATTTTTCATCAATCCTACTAATTGTCCTCCTGCACTATGACCAACCAAATGATAATCAATATTGGGAAACCTATTTTTTAAGTATTCAAGTGCAGCAGTCATGTCTAAGCTTCCCCAATTTGTCAATGAAGGATTGGATGAATTTATTGATTCGCCCATTGATTCTCCAATTCCCCTATTATCAAAAGTCAAGACTACGAAACCACTATTGGATAAATGTTTTGAAAAGGATTTGTAAAACTGTCTTTTTATTCCAGTTGCAGGAGCAATCATAACAGCGGCTTTAATTTTATCTGCCGGCATGAATATAGTTCCCATCAATTTAAATCCGTCTTCACATTCTATACTCAATTCACTTTCTTGCATTTCATTTATTTTTTAATTACACACAACGTCCTGCAACAACGACTGGACACAGCTTTTGCTGGGAATGAACGGGTATGCATTGTTGTCGGTAGTTGT
>CAZEOC010000183.1:0-7616 GCA_964513525.1 uncultured Saprospiraceae bacterium
AACCATCCCTTTGAAAGCATTTAATACGCCACCTTCCAATTCTTTTTGCCAACCTGCAGAAGTTTGAGCTTCTTCAAAATCGAATAATTTCGTATTCAAAATTTCTTTTGGTTCAACTTTACTGAAATTAGAAGTAATAATTTTTGCATCTGGATTTAGTTTCTGAATACATGCCCTCAAAACGCCAACCGTATCTTCACTAACTAAATCTGTTTTATTTAGAATAATGACATTTGCGAATTCTATTTGGTCAGTTAGCAAATTCACTATCGTTCGATAGTCGCCTTCCATATCCGTTAATTCTCGGTCAACTAATAGTTCGTTTGTACCAAAATCTTTGACGAAATTGAAACAATCCACGACCGTAACCATCGTATCTATATAGCTAAATTTAGACAAATCAATTCCTTGTTCTTCGTCCACAAAACTGAAAGTCTGAGCCACAGGAACAGGTTCACTAATCCCTGTACTCTCGATAAGTAAATAATCAAATCTACCTTGATTTGCCAGTTTTTCTACTTCTATCATCAAATCTTCTCTCAAGGTACAACAGATACAACCGTTGCTCATTTCTACCAAGGTTTCTTCCGTTCTTGAAAGCACATTTTGTTCATCTACCAATCGTGCATCAACATTCACCTCACTCATATCATTCACAATTACGGCTACTTTCAACCCTTCTTTATTATGCAAAATATGATTAAGTAAAGTCGTTTTTCCAGCACCAAGAAAACCACTTAAAACTGTAACAGGTAATTTTTTAGTTAATGTCATATCTGTTTCAACCATTGAATAATGTTATTTAAATGTTGTTCGCCATAAAGCGAAATAAATTTTTGTCTTTCCTTGTTATTTTTATCTTCATATACGCTTAGTGAAGCGTAAAGAATAACTTCGACATTTAAACTTGCTCTTTTCAGGATATTCTTCATTAAAAATACTCGCCATAACTACGGCTATTCCTGCGTTTTTTGCTTCGACTATCCTAAAAATAGACGGCGTTTAAAAAGTCGAACTTATTCTTTGCACTTCACTTAAACGTTGTTGTGCAAAATCTTTCGTTAGCTTAATTTTACAATCGTTTACGATACAATTTTTCCACTCTTGAAATGTATGTGATATCATCTTGAAATAGATTTATCAGAATTAATAATATCACAAAAGTAAGTAATATTTTTCAAAATGCAACACTGTTGCATTTTGATTTATTAATAAATAATTTTTATAAAAGTTAGCGTTCATTTTTATTAATACAATTCTCTTTATGAACAAATCCAAATGAAAACCATTTTGTAATTGGTAATTATGAACTTGCAGGTGTCGGACACTTTCTTTATCAAAAACGAATATTTAATCTAATAATTCGACTTTTATTAATAAGTGTCCGACACCTTTTTCAACAAAATATGAAAACACTTAAACTACTCCTCGGCGACCAACTCAACGAAAATCATTCTTGGTTTAATGACCAAACCGATAATTCCGAAACACTTTTTGTATTAATGGAAATGCGACAGGAAACGGATTATGTACGACATCATATTCAGAAGATTGTAGGTTTCTTTTTGGCAATGCGACATTTTGCAAATATCATTACCAATAAAGGCTTTCAAGTCAAGTTCTTTCAATTAGAAGATGCCAATAATCAGCAAGATTTAACTAAAAACTTAGACTATTTAATTGATAAACATTCAATTGAATATTTTGAATATCAACTGCCTGATGAATATCGTTTGGATGAACAATTGAAACGATATTGCGACAAGCTAAACGAACAAAATATTGAAACAAAAGCCGTTTCTTCCGAACATTTCATGGCAAAACGCATGGAAGTAGCCCAAACTTTTGAAGGCAAGAAAACCTATTTATTAGAAACTTTCTATCGGAATATGCGAAAGCGATACAATATTTTAATGGAAGCAGATGGTAAAACACCTTTAACTGGAAAATGGAATTATGACGGAGAAAATCGTAAAAAATTACCCAAAAAAATTGATATTCCTCGTCAGTTAAGATACAATCGAAATGTTTCAGCATTAGTACAATCAATTAAAAATCAAGGTATTGAAACAATTGGAAGAATAGAGGAGAAATATTTTGATTGGGCAGTTACTCGGGAAGAAAGTTTGGAAGTTTTGAATGATTTTATCAAAAATCGTTTACATGCTTTCGGTAAATATCAAGATGCAATGACGGAACGAGATGATTTAGTTTTTCATTCTAAATTATCTTTTGCGATGAATATAAAATTGTTGTCCCCTTTGGAAGTTGTCAATGCTTGTATCGAATATTGGCAAGAAAATCAAGACAAAATCAATATTGCTCAAATAGAAGGTTTTGTTCGTCAAATTATTGGTTGGCGAGAATATATGCGAGGCGTTTATTGGGCAAAAATGCCAGAATATGCCACTCGAAATTTCTTTGAAAACACTCGAAAATTACCAGAATTCTTTTGGACAGGAAAAACGAATATGAACTGCTTAAGTCATGCAATCAATCAATCTTTAGATACGGCTTATGCACATCATATTCAGCGATTAATGGTTACAGGGAATTTTGCCGCAATGATTGGCGTACATCCTGACGAAGTTGATGCTTGGTATTTAGGAATTTATATGGATGCAATCGAATGGGTTGAAATCACCAATACACGAGGAATGAGTCAGTTTGCTGATGGCGGTTTGGTGGGAACAAAACCTTATGTTGCAAGTGCAAATTATATGCATAAAATGGGTGAATATTGTACAAATTGTAAATATGATAGAAAGGAAAAATTCACAGATAATGCTTGTCCTTTGAATAGTTTATACTGGAATTTTTATGATAAAAACCAAGAGAAATTAAAAGGGAATAATCGAGTGAGTATGATGTTTCGAATGTTGGATAAAATGGATTCAGAAACTCGGGCTAAAACCTTGGAAAAAGCGCAGTATTATTTGGAACACTTGGAAGATTTATAGTTTTTTTCATGGACGAATTAGAGTGATTCTATCACGGATGATACGGATAAAACGGATTTCTATTTTCGGTAAACAGACTCATGAAAACCCAATCCTAATTCCGCTCTCAAAAAAGAGAGGCTTAATATATATACTTAATTCAAAATGCAAAGCTGAGTGTTGCTCCCCTCTCTTTTGAGAGAGGGGTTGGGGGTGAGTTCAATGGACGAATTGGAGTGATTATATCACAGATGATACGGATAAAACGGATTTTTATTTTCGGTAAACAGACTCCTAAAAACTCACTCTCACTTCGCTCTAAAAAAAAGAGGTTTAAACATCCAAAGGATGTAAAATTGCGAAGCTGAGTGTTGCTCCCCTCTCTTTTGAGTGGAACATCCCGACTTTTCGGGGAGAGGGGTTGGGGGTGAGTTCAAACAAATAAAACTTTTCCTTTTGTCTATTTCTTGACCAAATAACATAAAGGCTTGTCAGCTTGTTATCCCTATCTTTGCGACTTATTATTTAAACATAATCAGCCAAATAATTATGCAAACTACTTTACAATTAAGAATTTCGTTGCTGCTCGTTTTTACATTTTTCATAAATTTGGTTTATGCAAATGATAGTTTAACTTTAAACTCAATTATTAATCCCACAGTAGAAAAGGATACCACTAAAAAAGAGCGAAATTATGCTATTTTGCCTTTGCTATTTTATTCGCCAGAAACTCGTTTAGGTTTTGGTGCAGGAGCAACTTATGCTTTTCGATTCAAAGATGAACCCGAAACTTCTCGTGCGTCACAACTTACTGGTGGTGTCGCTTATACTTTAGAAAAGCAGCTACTCTCCTACTTATCTTTTCAATTATTCAAAAATGATGAGCAATATAAAATCTATGGAGAAGTCGGATATTATCGCTATTTCTTTTACTATTATGGCGTTGGAAATGACAATGATAATTATATAAATCCCGAAAATCCGAATGTATTAACGGCTTATCAAGAACCATTTTTTGTCAATTTTCCTCGAATCAAAGTCAATGCTTTACGAGAAATTGCGCCGAATTTTTATGTCGGTTTACAATCATGGTTCGAAAATCAAGATATCGTTGAAAAAGATACCAGTATGTTTGCTCGTTTGCCACAAAATGAAATTTTAGGTGCTGACGGAGGTGTAATTTCTCAACTTGGTTTGGTGCTAAATTACGATAGTAGAAACAATCCGCTTTATCCGACCGAAGGTAGTTTGATTGAAGTTTTGACGACTTTTAATAATAAAGCACTTGGAAGTGATTTTAATTTTAATCGCTATTCTTTAGATGCATCAAAATATATGACTTTTGGAGATATTCATACGATTGCAGTTAATACAATAATTGATAATTATGTTGGAGAAGTTCCCTTTTTTCATATGGCAGAACTTGGTGGTACAAAGCGAATGAGAGGTTATTATCAAGGTAGATATAGAGACAAAAGTTCGATTATTGCACAAGCAGAATATCGAGTGAAAATTTTGCAAAATGTTATTACAAATGGTTTCTTTAAAGATAGATTAGGTTTGGCATTTTTTGCTGCGTATGGCAATGTCGCGCCATCAATCAATGATTTTGATTTAGATAATTCTCGGTTTACTTATGGAGCAGGTTTACGTTTTAAATTAACAGATGCTGGAATTAATCTAAGAATAGATTATGGAATTGGTAAAAACACAAGTGGTTTCTATTTGACTTTCGGAGAAGCCTTTTAAAAACCTGATGCTGAATCTCAAAATCTGCTTGTCCTTTCAGGTAGGTTTTGAATGTTTCTCTCACATATTTTTACAAATAATTTTATTCTCAAAAATAATTTCTTTTTTTCTTATAAAAAACGTTTACTATCCGATTACAATCGATTGTAATCGACTATCTTCTCTTTTCCTTATCAATAAATATAAAATAAATCGATTTAACAACAGAAAAAAGCAAAATAAAATAACAACATCTCAAAGTCACGGTAGTAACTGTATCCGTTTGTAGTTGTAAGATGTTAGTATCTATCAAAAAAAACGTAAATCTTTGTATAAATATCTAATTTTGAAAAATGAAAGCTACATTAATTATTAAAAGTTTTTTGAGAAAGAAAGAATTTGTTTTAACAGAAGAAGAGTTTAAACTTAAATCCTCAAATTTATTAACTGGTATTTTAGAAGATAGTTTTTTTCTTCACGAAATAAATCCTCAATACGAATATAAGAATAATCGTTTTCTAAATTTTGCAATAGGAGTTTTGATTACATTTGGATATTTATTAATTCTATTGAATTTTTCTCTGTATTCTAGTCGTCCTTTATTTAACATGATGATTATTTTCTTTTCTTCAATATTTCTGATTTTGATATTCATTTCAATAAGAAAAAATGTAGGCAAAAAACTTATTATAAGGACTAAAAGGCAGAATCAAGATATAATAATTTATGTTCCGAAGAAAAGTAAGTTGAAAATTGAAAACTTCTTAGATAAGGTATTTAATCAAATACAAGAGAATCATAGAAAAAAATATGGTTTTAAAGATGTTAAGGTCAATTAGCCTAATTTCATTAGGAATTTATATTCTATATTTTGGTATTAGAATTACGATGCTAATATCAATGATATAGTATTTTTTTTCAATCCTATTTTCATTATGGCTGGATATATAAGTGCTTGGACATAATTAAACAGATGTTCAAGCACTTATAAGCAATAGAGCGGTTCTCCTCTTTACAAAACCTTATTCCCAACATCTGTCAAAGTATGTCTATATAAATAATCAATAAGTTTTTGACGGTCTTTTAAGTGTTGTAAATGTTCATAAGGAATCGGATTTCCGATTTCAACACGAAAAGTTTTACCCTTTTTATTCCGTGCTTCCTGAAGCAATAATCCAAGACGGACAGTCATACTAATGCGACTCGCAGTCTGGAAAAGTTCAGAATTTTTACCGTGGAAAAACATAGGTACAACTGTACATTTTGCCTTATGAATATGACCGCAAATGGATTTTTTCCAAGGCCACTCTTCTACCTTACCAAAAAGTTTAAATCTTGTAGCTACGCCTCCTGAAGGGAAGATAACCAGAGATTCTCCATTATTTAATCGATTAAAAGCTTCTTTCTTTGATTCTATGTTGGTTTGTAGTGCTTTCTTATTTTTTCTAAAATCTACAGGAAGCAGATGGTCACTCATAATAGGCTCTCTCGAAAGTACCTCATGAACCATTAGAAAATAGTCTTTTCGTTTTTTAGTTACCAAATCACAAAATATCACTCCATCTACGATGCCAAAAGGATGATTTGCTATAAAAATGACTGGACCTTGAGTAGGTATCTTATCCAATTGAGTCTGGTCATAATCCACTTTTATATTAAGCTTTTCAAGTGTCTTACTCCAAACATTCATTGGAGTAACGCCTTCTTCAATCAACTCATTATAAATGCGTTGCACGAACTTTTTTCCAGTCAATAGTTCGACTAATTTTATCAGCGCTTTTTTGAATTTAGGGTCTTCGGGAGAAGCATAAGTAAAATCATGTTTACCATATCCCTTCTCATAAGTTTTTGTTTTCGTAATCATAAGTACGTGTTTTGATTCTTAAAAAACTTAACCTTTAGTATAAAATTAAACACTTAATTTTATTATCCAAATACTTAGTTCGATTAAAATTATTTCCTCAATAATAATTTTTCTAATTGATTATTAGTTGATTAGAACTAAAAAGAAAATAAAATGAAATACTAGATTATAATATTAGAAATTTCTCAAAATGAAATAATATGTAGAAATTTAATTCGATATTCAAAAAACTTATCGACTGTTTGGACTTATTTTATAACTGAACGTTGGTATCAATTAGGATAAAAAATATAATTTTAAAAAAAATATTCTTTGCAATGTTGAGACCAATTAGCCTAATTTCATTAGGAATTTATATTCTATATCTTGGAATAAGAGTTACGATGCTAATATCAATGAATATTATTGAAATAGTAATTGTTTTTTTCAATCCTATTTTCATTATAATAGCATTATTGAAATTAGCTTTTGAAAATAAAGAAACCTTATCCTACAAATCATCTTTAATCAGTATTTTGATTCTAATGATACCACTTTTGGGGCTTTACAATCAAAGTAAAATATTAGAGAGAGATTCAAATGAAATTATATTATCCGCTTACAGAGATGCAGTAATGGGAATGACAGATATTACATTTTATAATGATAATACAGTTAAATATTGTAAAGAATCGATTATAAATAAAAAGTGTTGTGTCGGAAAATTTATAGCTAATCAAGATACATTCAAACTAACTTCTAAACTAAAATTATCTAAAACAACAAAATTTGTAAGAGAAGAGAGTAAGTTACTAATGATTGATTCATCTAATCAAAATGAACAATACTTATATATTGATAAATAAGTATTCGGTCATAAATAAATTATAAAAATCCAAAACGAATATCCATTTACAGCTATAACACCAAGATTTATTTTTCATCCATTTGTACACTTTAAAATTAAAGTCTATCTTGGATTTTGTAGATAACACATCGCATCATTTTAAAAATGTACGAAGTGTATTTATAAGGATTTAATACGACATATGGCGTATTTGAACAAGTTGGATGCCACTAAAAAAAATCAAAATTTTAAAACACAA
>CAZEOC010000184.1:0-5278 GCA_964513525.1 uncultured Saprospiraceae bacterium
CAAGCCACATTGGTCATTCCAGCCATTTTCAGAAACTGCTTGTAAATCTCCACCTTGAGCGCCAACTCCAGGTACTAATAAGAAATTATTTGGAGCAATTGCTCTTATTTCTTTGAATTTTTCAGGATGTGTTGCACCGACAACGAACATTAAATTTTCGTCTGTTCCCCAAGTTTGAGCAGTTCGCAATACTTTTTCATAAAGCGGCTGTTCAGAATCACCTTGAAGCGTCATTTGAAAATCTTGGCTTCCTTTATTAGAAGTCAAACCTAATAAAATCACCCATTTATCTTTAAATTCTAAAAACGGTTTTACCGAATCAATTCCCATATAAGGAGCAACAGTTACCGAATCAAATTCCATATTATCAAAAAATCCTCTTGCATACATTGAAGAAGTATTTCCAATGTCGCCACGTTTTGCATCTGCAATCGTGAAATGTGTTTGAGGAATTAATTGCATTGTTTTTTCAAGTGACAACCAACCTTTACTGCCCAATGATTCATAAAATGCTATATTCGGTTTATAAGCAACACACAAATCTTCTGTCGCTTCTATAATTCGAGCATTAAACTCATAAATCGGGTCATCAAATTTTAATAAGTGTTTTGGAATACGTTTAATATCGGTATCTAAACCAACTGATAAATAAGATTTTTTTGTAATAATCTGTTCGTAAAGTTCCTGTTTTGTCATTGTCCTAATTATAAAAATTTCATTGATTAATAACCGACTTAGTATTCAAAATCGAGTAGTTTATAATTCAAAATTTAATTATCCAACTGTTACGCCATTGATTGCTTCGATTCCTTTCACTTCAGGGATTTTTGATAAAACAACTTGCTCGATTCCTGCCTTCATTGTCATTATACTCATTGAACAACCTTCACAGTTTCCAAGCCATTTTATTTGTACGATTCCCTCTTCCGTTACATCAACTACTTCTACATTTCCACCATCTACAGCCAAATGCGGACGGATTGTATCCAAAGCCAAATTTATGCGATTTATTAATTCTACTTTATCATTCATATCTTAGATATTAGTGTTTATACGATTTGAAATGGCAAAGGCAGTGCCGTTTGCCCTACAATAATTGTCAATTGTCAATTAAAAAATTACATTTTCACATCAACTCTTACCGTTGGTGCATTGTATTCATTTCTGATAATAACTTCTCGTAATGTATTTTTAGCAACATTCATAAAAGCATCTTTGACAATTGCTTCGTCATTCAATACCGCAGGTTTTCCATTATCACCAGCTTCTCGAATAGATTGTACAATTGGTACTTGACCTAAAAGTACAGATTTTGATTTCTTTGCTAATATTTTTCCACCATCTTTCCCAAAAAGATAGTATTTATTTTCTGGTAATTCTGCTGGTGTAAACCAAGACATATTTTCCACTACACCCAAAATCGGAACATTCACAGAAGGTAATAAAAACATATTCATTCCCTTGATAGCATCTGCCAAAGCAACTTCTTGTGGCGTTGTTACCATAATTGCACCAGTTACAGGTACCGTTTGCACTAAAGTCAATTGAACATCGCCAGTTCCTGGAGGCAAATCAACTATCATATAATCTAAAGGTTCCCAAAGACAATCATTAAAAAACTGACGAATCACACCAGCTAATCTTGGACCACGAAGTACAACCGCTTGTTCTGGTTCTATTACAAATCCCATCGACATCACTTGCATACCTTCGTATTCTAAAGGAACAATTTTCGCAGTTCCATAAACATCTTTTACTTCTGGTCTTTTTCCTTGCATTCCTAACATGGTAGGTAAAGAAGGTCCATATAAGTCAGTATCTAATAAACCTACTTTTGCTCCCAATGCTTTTAAACCTAAAGCCAGATTGACGGCAACAGTAGATTTTCCAACACCACCTTTACCAGAAGCAACCGCAATGATGTTTTTGACATGAGGAATCGTACTTTGTGCAGCCGTATTCATATCTTTCAACGCATTATGCACATGTACATTAGCATTTGGATAAACATACATTATGGCTTCCATTGCTGCAAAATTCAGCTTAGATTTATTTTCATCTTGAAGGGAAACCAAAGCAATTGTAAACGAAACATTTTCTCCATCAATTTGAAGCTTTTGAACCATGTTCATCGTCACAATATCTTGTCCAGTTCTTGGATCTTTCACTCGGCTTAATGCCTCAACAATTTTGGCTTTTTCGATTTTCATATTTGAATTTCAATTGGAAAGTAAACAGCAATGCTTTTACCTAAGTTCAGCAAAGTTACGAACTGTATTTTTATTTAGATTAAAATGAAATAACTATTTAAAAGGTTGTCTAAAATTGAGTATTGATTTTCGTTTTATTATAAAAAAAATAGGCTATTCCATATTAGATGAAATAGCCTATTTTTTATTAGAAAAAGAAAATACTTATTTATCAACAAACTTGTATCCTACACCTCTTACAGATAGGAAAAATTGTGGTGATTTTGGTATTTCTTCAAAATACTTTCTGAAAGAAAGAATAAAATTATCAATCGTACGAGTAGAAGGGTAGACATCGTATCCCCAAACTGCTTGTAAAATTTGTTGACGAGAAACAACTTCATTTTTTCTATCAATTAACAATTTCAAAAGCATTGCTTCTTTCTTTGTTAAGTTGAAATCTCCTTTTTGACCAGTCGCTTCGAAAGTAACGAAGTTGATATGATTAGTTCCAAAAGAATATGTTTCTGGAGAATCAATCGGGTCTTTAGAAGTTCTACGAATCAAGTTACGAACTCTCAATAATAACTCTTCTAAATTGAAAGGTTTAGTGATATAATCATCTGCACCTTTTTTCAATCCTTGAACTTTATCTAATGTTGTATCTTTTGCAGTCAACATAATGATAGGAATTTCTAAATTCTCTAAACGAATCTGTTCACACAATTGAAATCCATCTACCTCGGGAAGCATTACATCAAGAATAATCAAATCGAAATGTTGTCCTTGAAAATATTTAAACGCATCTTTACCATTGTCAGTCCAAACGACTTCATAGTCTTCCATCTCAAGATTTAGCTTAACTAAATCTCTGATATTTTCTTCGTCCTCAACTAATAGAATCCGTGCCATAGTTTTTTAATTATTTGTTACTTGTTGTTTATGTAAAAAACAAAAAACAACATTTTTAATATAAATATAAAAGCTCAAAAATATTAAAAGTTTGTGACAATTCGTATTATTTTTGTTTCATTGTCATTTAAATATTTTCAAAATCGTAATATTTAAGCAGTTTCTAATGCTTTTTTAGCTCCTTCAACTGCTTTTTTAGCATTTCCAACAAAAATCTTGTCTTCAATGATAATTACTGGTCGCTTCAAAAATGTATATTCTTCTAAGATATAATTTCTATAATCTGTTTCAGAAAGTGTTTTTTCCTTTAAATTCCATGCTCGATATTTCATCGAACGACGAGAAAATAAAGCTTCATAACTTCCTGCCATTTCCTTCATTGCGTCTAATTGTTCTGGCGTAATTGCTACTTCTTTTATATTCTGAAACTCAAACTCGTCTCCTAATTCCAACTCTTTAATGATTCGTTGGCAAGTCGAACAAGTCTTTAAGTAATATATCTTTTTCATTCTAATAATAATTATCTCTAATATTTAATAAAGTCAACGTTTCGGTAGAAAGCTAATAATTTTATAAACTTTGCACTACCAACTCCGCTAAATCATAAACCATAACACTTTCTTGCTTCTCAAAGTTTTTGACACCATCTTGCATCATCGTCAAACAAAACGGACAATTCGCAGCTATAACCGTTGCACCAGTTTCCAAAGCTTCTTCTGTACGTTCGATATTAATACGTTTTTTGCCTGGCTCATTTTCCTTAAACATTTGAGCGCCGCCAGCACCACAACACAAGCCATTGGTACGACAACGTTTCATTTCTACCAATTCGGCATCTAAAGCCTCCAAAACTTTACGAGGCGCTTCATATATTCCATTTGCACGACCGATATAGCAAGAATCATGATAAGTGATTTTCTTACCTTTGAAAGTCCCACCTTCTTTCATTTTGATTTGACCATTATTAATCAATTCTTGTAAGAATTTGGTGTGATGCGTTACTTCGTAATTTCCACCTAACGATGGATATTCATTTTTCAAAATATTAAAACAATGCGGACAAGTTGTAACGATTTTTTTCACACCGTACATATTCATCGTTTTGATATTTCCTTTTGCTGCAACTTGATAGGCGAATTCGTGTCCAGCGCGACGAGCAGGGTCTCCCGTACAACTTTCTTCTTTTCCCAAAATTGCGAAATCAATATCACATGCATTTAATATTTGAACAAAGGCTTTGGTTACCTTTTTTGCTCTATCATCGAAACTTCCTGCACAGCCAACCCAGAATAGAATTTCTGGTGTTTTTCCTTCGGCTTTTAATTGTGCCATTGTTGGTACATTCATATCACTTTGGTTTCATAGGACTTTATCCTATTTTATGTTCATAGGACTTTGCCCTATTTTTATGTTCTAAGCCCTTAGGGCTATTTTTTAAATTTATAGTTCATCAACCCACTTATCTCGGTCGTTATTAGAAAACTGCCAAGGCGCACCATTGTTTTCAATATTGGTAAACATTACATTCCAAGGTTCTGGCGCTTTAGCATCGTCTAAAACTAAATTACGACGCATTTCAGTAATAATATCTAATGGCGAAATCATCACAGGACAAGCTTCAACACAAGCATTACAAGTCGTACAAGCATGAAGTTCTTCTTCTGTTATATAACTGAACAGATTTTTACCATCATCATAATTCTTTTTCGTCATCTTTGGATTCGCATCCAATGTATTACCAATTTCTTCTGCTCTATCTCGAACATCCATCATAATTTTACGAGGAGATAATTTTTTACCCGTAATATTTGCTGGACAAACTGACGTACAACGACCACATTCTGTACAAGAGTAAGCGCCTAAAACATGTTTCCAACTTAAATCCATAATATCACTTGCACCGAATTTTGGCATTTCGTCTTCTTCGATTTCTGGATTCTGGATATTGGATACTGGTTGTTCTACTTTATCATTAGCAAATAAATCGTCTATTACTTCTTCTTGTTCAACTTCGTTATCGCCAAATATATCATCAACAGATTCTTCATTTGAAGTATCGTTTCCGAAAATATCATCAATTGATTCTTCTTGTTTTGAATTTCCAGTATCGCCGAAAATATCGTCTAAACTTTCTTCTTGTTCAGAATTTCCAGTATCGCCGAAAATATCGTCTAAAC
>CAZEOC010000184.1:5378-7569 GCA_964513525.1 uncultured Saprospiraceae bacterium
AAAATATCATCAATACTCTCTTTTTCCGAATGAACGATTTCACTGTTATTATTACTTATATTTTCATTTTCACTAATATCCTCTTCTCCAAAAAGTTCATTCACTTGTTCTGTTACACTGTCCAAATGTTCCATTTCGCCTTTTGGTTTTACACGAGCGAAATAAACATTAGGAAATGCTAACATAATATGTAAATGCTTAGAATATGGTAAGTAATTCAAGAAAACAAAAACAGTTAAAATATGTCCCCACCAACCAATTCTTTCTATCAGAATAATGGTAGAAGTATCTAAACCAGCCCAAAGCGGCGCAATGAATTGACTAATTGTAAAATTATCTGTTTTGTAATAATGTTCGTCCAAACCTTGTAATGCCAAATCTCCTGAGTTCATCATGAAGATGAAAAGAATTAAGGCAATCTCTAAATAAAGAATAATATTTCCATCTAATTTAGGCCAACCATTCATTTCTGGTTTATGGAAACGAGGAATTTTTAATAAGTTTCTTCTGGCTAAAAAAGCGAATGTCGCTACAAAGGCTAAAACAGAAAGCACTTCAATAAAACTAACGATAAACGTATAAATTCCACCTAGAAAAGTACCGTTTATTTGTTGCCAAATTATACGGTGATTTCCTGTAAATCCATCTATGAATATTTCAATTAGTTCAATTTGCGTAATTAAAAATGCAGCATAAATTGTAAAATGTAAAGTAGCAGGAAGCCATCGTTTGAACATTTTCTTTTGACCAAATGCGACCAATAGCACATTTTTAATTCTTTGTCCTACATTTCCTTTTATTTCTTCATCTTTTCCGAGCATAATATTGCGTCGAATCTTAGAAGCCTTTTTGAAGAAAAGTCCAAAAGCAATAAGTGTTAATATTATAAAAATTATTTGTGCCATACTTTGATTTTTAATGGTGAAAAAATGATATTTAGCTTATCTTAAAATAACCATTTTTACCTTTTTATCTACTTCTAATCGTGAATTTCGTAAAATTCAATTAATTTTACAGCATTAAACAAACTATAATTTATAAATATTATTTTTTTTCTGTTTCCCTTGATAAATAAGGGTTTGAATAAAACTTTATTAGTATTAATAGTTTACTTTTGGAATATTATTTCCTAATTGTAGTCTATGAAATATAAAATATTGATAAATAATATTAGAATAAATATCTGACTTTAAATAAATAGGATAAATTTCATAATGTTTAATAATTGATTTCAAATTTAAAACTCTTCACTTTATATATTTTTATAAAAAATGGCATTAATACTTAATGAACAGCAAATAAAGCAAAAGATAAAACGTATTGCAATTCAAATTTTGGAACAAAACCATAATGAAAAAGAGGTTTTTTTGATTGGAATTAATAATAATGGATTAGGTTTTGCCAAAATGTTATTAAACGCAATTGATGCAATTGATTTGGATAAACCAACCTTTCATTTACATCAAGTCAGTTTAAATCCTGCAAATCCATTAGCAAAAGCTGTTGAAATAAATATTTCGCTTGAAAGTTTGCAAAATAAGTCCTTAATTTTTATTGATGATGTTGCTAATACAGGACGAACGCTCTTTTATGCAATGAAACCTGTATTGGTAGATATTGTCCCTAAAAAGGTGGAAGTTGCTGTTTTAGTAGATAGAAAACATAAAAACTTTCCAATCTCGATTAATTATGTCGGTTTAGCATTAGCAACGACTTTGAGTGAAAATATAGCCGTGAAAATCAGAGATGTAGATGAAATGTCTGTGCATCTTAATTAATACTTGTGTAGAACTATAAACTATAATTGATTCAGTCAAATAGTTTATAGTTCTTTTAACATCCAAATGTTACAAGTTGTATGTCCAGAATTTCCTAAAGGTTGATTTAAATATTTAAACCCTTGTTTTTCATAAATCCTGACCGCTTTCCCGAAGTCGGGTAAACTTTCAATATACATTTTTGTATATCCAAATGCCAAAGCTTGACTCACAGATTTTTCCATAAGTGCTTTACCAACACCTTTTCCTCTTGCTGTTTTTTCTATATAAAATTTCACCAATTCCGTACAATTCTCCTCCAAACCCGCAGTTGGATAAATTCCACAACAGCCAACTATTTCACCTTGCCATTCTGCTACAAAAAGCATTGCTTTAGGCGTTTGAAAATAATGAAATAAATCATCAGTCGTTGG
>CAZEOC010000185.1:0-1133 GCA_964513525.1 uncultured Saprospiraceae bacterium
GGATGCTAACAGTCAAATGACTGTAACAGACATTTACATTAAATTACGCTTAGAACAATCTGTTGCTTCACAACATTTAGCGATTTTACGTCGTTCAGGTGTTGTTGAAACTTCGAGAGAAGGGAAATACATTTATTATGGTTTAAACGAAGAGCGTTTAGAACAAATTAATGATTTGGTTGGGCAATTAGTTGCTGAATAAAAAAATTAGAATTTACCTAAAAATAACTACTGATAATGTCAAATGTGTCTTGAATTAATTTTCAAGGCACATTTTTTTTGTCTTATTGCGAAGCTAAAGCTTCGCAATAAGTTTTTTATATTAATCCAGAACAACTCTAAATCCACAATTTTTGTTTTCTCGATTTGGCATATAATATCCACGATAACTCACAGTACACTTATCCTCTCCTTCATCAAATGCACCGCCTCTTGCTACTTTGTACCTTGCTACTTTAGCTCCTTTCGGGTTTTGCACACCGCCTTTTGTTTCCGTTTGATAATAGTTTTCTCCATACCAATCGCTACACCATTCCCAAGTATTTCCAGTCATATCATGAATTCCTAAACTATTTCCTGACTTTCTACCAACCGAATATGCATTGTACTTATTACTATTCCCACGATACCAACCGACCTTGGAAATATCATTACTTCCTGAATATTTATATTCTTCTTCTGTTGCATTACCACCTTTAGCTGCATATTCCCATTCTGCTTCCGTTGGTAAACGATAGTTTTTGCCTGTCTTTTTAGATAACCATTTACAATAAGCATCCGCTCCAAACCAAGTGATTCCAACAGCAGGTGAATTATTTGCATTTCCTTCAATTTCCCATTGATTAGAAATTACATTCATTACAATTTTAGAAGTTCCATATCTATCTGAAAACCATTCTTTCAGTTTTAATTTATTTGCTTTATTATCCAAAACAAACTCTAAGAATTCCTTATTTGTAATTTCATATTTTCCAATACTAAAATCATTTAAATAAACCTCATGAGGTAGATTATTCATAGAATTATCATCTTCACTTCCCATTATAAAATAACCGCCTTTGACTGTAATCATCGAAGGAATATGTACTCGATTAGCTATCGGCTTTGGTTTCGATTCCGGTATATTTTGTTGT
>CAZEOC010000185.1:1143-7548 GCA_964513525.1 uncultured Saprospiraceae bacterium
TCGGATTTTGCTGTACATCTACAGGTTTTGCTTCATGTCCGTCTGTTGTCGTTTGATATCCGTCATCTATTTTATTATCCCATTCATGCGGTAAATTTGGAATATTCTGATTAATCGGTTCTTGTTCTTTTTGTGGTATAGACTTTTTATCTTTTTTCACCACTTTGTTTACAGATTCAATCGCAACCGTTTCTAAAACTAACATATTCTCAATTAACTCAAATGTCTTAACTAAATCGTAATAATACTTTTTCTGAAACCTTAATTTCAAATTCTTACGAGGTTCATTTCCTAATTTCAAGGTGTAATTTCCATTCTTATCCGTATAAATAGCTTCGCCATTTTCTAAACTAACTTTTACTTCGTCCAATCCATTTTCAGTCGTAAGGTCAATTACTTTTCCATCTAAGACAGGATTTATAAAACCTTTAAATTCTTTCCCTGTAAGACATTCTTCCACCATTTTTTGAAAAACCTGAATCGTTGAGTCTAAAGCATAAGCTTTTCCAAAAAATCCACAAGCCTTATCTTTATCAGCTTCCAGCTTTAATACAACAGTACGTTTTCTTCTATTTTCTTGGTATAAATTATAAGATGGAACACCAGCATTAAAATATGCAGTAGAAACATTTTTAGTAAAAGAAGTTAAATTATAATCAATCATATCCAAAGTAGAATCTGGATTAGCTTGATTATTAAAACTTTCATTTACATTATTAAACATTACTGTAACTGTTGAATCCGCTGCATCATAATCTTCATTTTCAATAAATTCTAACGCAACAAATTCTCTAAAAAGAATTTCATCTGCTTGATTTTCCAAACACAATTCTCTTTCTTGAAATTCAACCGTTTTACCTTTACAAGTTGGAATGTTTGGACTGTAAGCCATTAAAGTAATAGATAAAATAATCCAAAGTGGAATCGCCCAAGTCCAATGTTTTCTACCATAAAATGGTTTTCCACTATTATAAACTAAGTTTTTCCAATTTTCTGGAACGACAAAATCTAAAGCAGTCTGTTTTCTATCTAAATATTTAAGTACAGTAAAATCAGGTTCTGCACCTGAGGCTACCATTTTTTTAAATTCTTCTTCTAATTCCTTCTGTTTTTCGGTATCATTATTCATCAACATCTGATTCGTAATAACACTCATTTGATAATCTTCAAAAACAGCGGAATCTTCTGGTGGAGGATTATTCTGTAGTAATTCATGAATATATTCTCGAACATTTTCCAATAATTCTGGGTCATTTTGTTCTAAATATTCTATTAATTCTATTCGTACTTGTTCTGGAATTTTTCCATTGACAAACCAATCCAAACGATTTATTTCCAATAGATTATCCAAATCCAAAAAGCCTGAATCATCAGTTTTATCTGCAATTAATTTTCCGATAGAAAGGGTTAAATCCCAATGAATTGTAGGATAAATTGCACAAGTTGCAATCCATTTCAACACCTTATTATCTCCATCCTTGACATAATGTTTCTCTAACGTTTTTATTAAATCGCCTTCAAATTGAATTGGTTCTAATGTAGCATCTTTAATTTCTTGCCATTTAGAAAAATCCGCTGGTTCTGTATTATCAAATGCTTCGATTAACTGCTGAAAACCTTGAATTGTAGATGGTAAAATATCAAACTTAGTACTTAATTGTCGTTCTTTTCTGCCCCAAGTTGATGGTGCATTTGGTGTCATTATCGCTTTATCTTTCCAATTATCTAAAGTATTTGTCCATTTCGATAATTTTCCTGTTCGACCATTCAACAAAGTATAACCAGAACTCAAAATTAATAATCGAGCATTTTGAAATTGATATTTCAGATTCTTTAATAATATGCCACCTTTGTTACTTTCATTAAAAACCAATCGAATATCACCATCAAAATAAAAACGTTCTACAATTACATCATTCGCTCTGAAAGATTCGTACAACATATTAAACATTGCAGCACGATGATTCGCAGCGGAACGTCTATCTATCAACATTAAATATTCAGGCGGTTTGGTTTCTTGTGTATATTGAAACTGAATTTGTCCACCAGATTTGATTGTTTCGTTAACCGTTTCTGCTACATTCAATCGGTAAAATTGGTCTTCCGTTCTTTGTCGTAATTGATTTAGTGCTAAATGGAAATTTTCATTATAAATTACTTTATGATTATCCGGAATTTGGATATTCCACGCAAAAGGTGGCTTTTTAGATGGTTCTACTTCCGCAATTATTTTTCGATTTTTATTCAAATATCGAACTATCATTGATAATAAAACACCAAACAAAATGGCTAAAGCAAATTTGAAATGAAAGAAATACAGAAAACCATACATTACCGCAGTCATAAATACTGCGACTAAAGTCGGAACAATTATATTTTTCACATAATCCATTCGGAAACTGTAAAATTTCTTAATCGCATCTTCTTTAAAATCTTCCGCCGTTAATTCACCAATATAAAATGATAATTGAATTTCAAACTCTCCATCTGTTAATTCTCTATTATCAAAATTTCTTTGTTGTGAGATATTTCCTTTCTCGGTAAAAGGATTATTACTATATGTTTGTTGCTTCTGTATATTAGAACTTGGCTCAAAAACCGGATTAATTGGATGTTCTTTTGTTTCTTTCAACCTATTCAAATTAGTAGATTTTAAGTCTTTTTCTAATTGCAAATATGCAGCATGAACATCTTTTTTTAATAAAGTATTTAGCTTATTAATATAATGCTCAAAATTATTCTGAAAATCACTCTGAATTTCAATTTTCTTAATCTCTTTTGGTGAAACAAACCAATTCTTCAAATAAGAAAAGAAGACCAATAAATAGTTCAATAACAATAATACAAGTATAGAAATTATTAAACCTTGACGACTTAAAAGCCAATTTCTAAAAATCGTTTCAAAGGCATAATATTCATTTGTCCAAGTATTTGCTTCCTCTGCTTCTAACTCTTCAATGCTTCTTTTTATTGGTAACGGACGAATACTCAACTCATAATCTTTCTTATTAAGGGCAGCAATTTGTTGCTTTTCATCTTCTGTTGGAAGTGTTTCTGATGCTTCAATATCTACTTCAATCAAAACAGTATCAACAATTGTTTTCACGTTCTCAGAAAACTCGAAAACCATCGAAACACATAGTTGAACTTTTCCAGTATCACTTGCAATATAATTTACACAACCTGTGGAATCTATATTATAAACCCCTAAACCCAAATGCGTTCCTTGATGCAAACCATTACATAAACTATATCTTACAACTTCCTTTTTATCTGCTCTATCTTCTAATAATTCATTCGCTCGAAAAGCATTATCAACACATAATTTTGCAGGAGAACCAACTAAAACCGTTTCTGAAACTATTGGTAATGGCTGATAAGTATAAGGTGCGGCAATCGGATTCAATCGTAAATACACCAATATGGAAACTACTGCAACCAATAAAAAACCAACCAACCAAATCCATTTTGTATATGGATTTTTCGGTTTTGTAACCGATGTTTTAAGTGCTTTTTGCGGTTTAGCTCCAATGCTCTTCTTCGCAACTTCAAATAATTCGTAAAATAATTGTTGCTCTTCTTTACTTTTTGCAAAAATTGGTGCTAACCGATATTTTAGTTGTTCCAAAGGGATATCGTTTGGTAACTTTTCCATCAATTGCTGTAATCGCAATTGTTGACCAGTTCCAATACGAAATCCATTTGACTGCAAAGCAGTCATTAAATGTGATAAAAGTTGATATATTTCTGTGTTTGGCATTTACCTTCTCCTTCTGCTTGACCTTTTAGAATTCGACTTTCCGCCTGAATTCGCTTTTAACATTTCTAAATCATCACTATTCTTAGCTAAAACAGAATAAGACGTTAATAAAATAGTTTTATCTGCTTCTGAAAGCGCAGCCGTATTAGCTAACTTATCAAAACTAAAATTAGATTGTTTTAAAAATTGCATCCAAAAAATCAATTCTGCTGTCGCAGGTTTTTTCTTTAGTTTTAATCCATTACGAATGCCTTCAAAATGTTCCACCAAAGGTTTCAATTTCTCTTGTTGTTCATTTTTAATCCCCTCGATTTCCGCATCTGATTTTCCTTTCAATACATTCACATCGACAGATTTCAAAGCCAAAATATGTAGTAAAGTTTCTGTATTCGGAAAATCAATATGATAATACACCACTCGACGCAAGAAAGCATCAGGTAAGTTTTTTTCAGAATTCGACGTAATTAAAATAATTGGACGATTCTCCGTTTTGGCTTCGTAAGTTTTATTGATTTGAGGTACCGTAAAACGTAAATCTTCAATTGCGGCTAAAACGTTATTCGGTAAATCTCGAGGTGCTTTATCAATTTCATCAATCAAAACCACTTTTCTACCATTAGAAATAATCGCTTCACCCAATGCATTGTAATGAATAAATTTATCTTCTAAAGTTTTCTCAGTCAACACTTCTGAATTATTCTGATTATACTGAAAATGCCCTAAAGCATCGTAAGTATAAAATAAATCTGTTGCAGAAGAGGAAGTCTGTGCATTAAAACGCAAAGGTTTATCTAAACCAAAGAAATGTGCCAAATGGTAAGCTAATTGCGTTTTTCCAGTGCCAGGTTCTCCCGTCAATAAAAGCGGTTGTCCAAGTGTCAATGCTACATTAACTGCATCCACCAAACCGTCAGCAGGTAAGTATAAGGCAGGATTATTTAAGTTCTCATTCTTCTGCCAAGGTGTTAATTTTCCGTTTCCTGTTTTAGCGTACATTTTTTTATTTTTAGATGTCAGAGGTCAGACCGCTTCGCTGTCAGAACGTTTTCGACTGTTAGCAAAGCGGTCTGATTTCCGACTACTCATTTTACATTAATCAAAGCTGTCCAAACACTCAATCTAAATCCATCAGCTCGTGTCCAAATTGGTCGCACAATACCATTATGTGCAGAAATATTATTGTAATCTCCGAAGAAATTAAATGCACTTGGTTTGAAAGGTGTTTCGCTTATCTTTTTATTAATAAAAGTTTCGCCACCATCTGTCGAGTAAGCGATATAAACATCTGTCGAAATATCATCATAAGCTCTTCTATCATAAAAAACAGTATAAAGTGTTCCATCTGTTTGGTCAATAGTCAACCAACTTAGAAACTGTTGTTTACCCTTCTTATCATCATTAACTCGTTTTGGTTCAGACCAAGTTTCGCCACCATCTGTCGATTTTACTATCCAAACATCCGTATCATTCTCACCATTTCGCTGGTCTGTCCAATTGATATAAATTGTATTTGTATTTCTATCTACAGCTGTTATTGGTAAACCATTACAACGAGAAATTCCGTCTATTTGAAAAGTCCAACCTCCTGGTTGTGTTGCAGCGACTTTATCTTTGTCTAACCATGTTTTTCCACCATCAAGTGACTTATCAAAATAGATTTTTTCATTGTAAGCCCAAGCAACATAAATCTCACCATTCTTACCAACTGCTGGAACTGCACCTTCAGTTGTTTCATCATCATCCAAACAATTTCCAGAAAACTCATTTATCATCACAGTTTCTGACCAAGTTTCTCCTTTATCGCTTGATTTTGAAAATAAAATTCGAGATTTATCGCTTGATTCTTCACTATTATATAAATCAAATTCCGTCCAAGTCATATACAATTCATTTGTTTCAGGATGAACTGCCAACCATTGTTTATCCTGGTCTTTCGGATGATGCATTCCAGCAAATCCACCATCAGTCCAAGTTTCACCGCCATCTTCCGAACGCTGTACTACAATTCTATCCAACAACTTTTTAGAACTCCAACCCTGTCCTTCTGGGTCAGAAAGATGAGCAAAGTAAAAATTACCTTCAAAATCTGCTGTAATCACTGGGTCGCCATAAACGCCTAATGAAGATTTTAGCTCTTGCATCAACCATGTTTTTCCACCATCTTTTGAGTTATAAACAGTATTCAAAACAGAACCAGCAACAATTTCATTCGTATTCTTAGGATTAATAAAAATACTTGGTTCGCAAGGTCCGACCAAACGACGAGTAGTATCTATCGGAATATTGACGGAACTTTTAATCGTGATTTTAGGCTTTGTTGTCGTCAGATTTGACTTTGGATTACAAGCTGAAAATTGTGTACTTATTATTAAACCTAAAAAGTATAGTTTGAGGTAGTTCATATTTTTATATTTTTTCGCCACATAATTACATACTATAATTCAAAACACTGAATTATAGATTTCAATCAGAATCAATCTCATGTATACTTGATGAAAACTATTGTGATTTATGTGGTAAAAAGTTTCGTGCTTCTCTTACCAAGAAGTTTTCAAATTTATTCGGTGGCTTAATCGTAAATTTCAATAATTCATTTGTTTTTGGATGCGTCAATTCTAACTCAACTGCGCATAAAAATAAGCCTT
>CAZEOC010000186.1:0-7446 GCA_964513525.1 uncultured Saprospiraceae bacterium
TTTTATTTCATGTCTAAAGTTGTATATGAATATGGTCATCATGTCGAACTGCTTGACAACCATGAAACCTCATTTTGTTATAATTCAATCTTAAACGATACTTCAAATGTGGTTCAATAAATATCTTTTTAATCTTAGAATTATTTATTAGAGATAAAATTAAATCTCTTGTTGGTTTCGTTGCTAATTTTAGATTTGCATCTGTTGTTCCCAAAGTTGCATATTGAGTGAAATCATATTGCCAATATCCTTTTTTCTTACAACGTTCATTTGTATCTGCTTCTTTAGCAGTTGACATTGCAAAAATTCCATAACCTGACCTACTCGGTTTATTATTGGTTAATTTTCCATCAAAATCTTCATAAATAAAGCACAAATCTAATTTTTTACCATCGTCATGACTTAAATGCGGCAACAAAGGAAATTCATTAATAAAAGGAAAATTAGCATCTAAATACATAATCTTTAAATCTGGATATTTAGCTTTAAAATCGCTTTCTGTTTTTTGTAATACTTCATTTAGTTCAGCTCGAACATAATTCCGATTCAATAAATCAGTCAATAACATTCGAGGTTGAATTACTTCAGAAGTTGTGATTTTTTCTCGACCGAATTGTTGTGCAATTATAGGCGTCAATAAGAGATTAAAAACTAAATAAATACCCAAAAAGGTAATTGTGCGTTTGAGCAATCGTTTGTTTTTTACTTTATGTGTTGCTATTACTGCGATTAAAAATAAAATTCCACCTGTTTGGGAAATTACGGTTAAAACTATGAAGATTAATAAATGTCCGAAATAACGTAATATTTTCTGCATGTTTGGTTTCGTTCTAAGTTTTTGATTCTTTATCTAAAAGTTGATTAATGGTTTGCCAAACTAAAAAGGATTCATACCCTTTTCCAATTACAAAAGTCGCTAATTTGGCTTTTCGTTCAAATAAACTTTTGGCTTTTGTTCTTTCATTTTTCTTGATTAATAAGGTTTGTAAATTTTCTAAATATTCTGCTTCGTCAATTTCCTTCATACCTATTTTTAGGCAATATGGTGAAATGTCTTTTTGTCTCAATCCTTGCTTAATCTTATTCCTGCCCCATTTTTTATAACGATATTTTCCACGAACATAAGAAATCACAAATCTTTCTTCATCTAAAAATTTTTCTTCTATCAATGCAACTACAATCTGACCTAAATCATCTCCATAAAACCCTAAATCTCTTAATTTATCTCGTACTTCTTTATGACAACGGTCTTGATATGCACAATATCGTTGTAGTTTTATCAATCCTTCTTCAATAGTTGGTCGTCCGTATGATTGCTTTTTCTTCATTTATTTTATTAATACGATAAAATTCTAAATTACGACTTTTCAAGTACTTATTATTTCATATCAATCAGAATACATAAAACGGATGAAACGAGAGATTATTTTCATCATTATTTAAACATAAAATCTAACTTTAAGGTTAAAGAATTTTGAATGCTAATTGATTACAAATATTTAATATTTCAAAAGATGGATTTATGGAATTATGTCAAAGATTTATTCAAAGCAGAAGAAGAAAGCAGTAAACTCAAACCGTTCATTCAAGAACCTTTAGAACGTTCAGAAGAAGCAATGAAAGCGTATGAATTATGGAAAAGAACCTTGTCAAAAGTTCAACTTTTAGAATGGTTAAATGCTCAATATGCTTTATTCCAAATGAGTGGAGAAAGTGAAATAGATAGAACAATAGATTTCTTAAATACACCTTCAGCAAAAGGTTTTGTGATTCATTATGATAACCAATTGCATAATCATAAAGATTTTTTACATCTTTTCGATTACTTAAAAGAACGTGTATTGACGATGAATTATAAAAAATATATGTCTGATGTGAAAATTTATAATCAAACTCGAAATAATCAAAACTATGTAGAAAGTATTCAGCGACATTATTTGAAACCTCGTTTTGTTATAAAAGAGGATAATACATTTGACCAATTATTTGGGAATATTAAGATTGAGTTGTTATTAAAAAACGAAGTCATCAAAAATCTACAATTTAGTGCGACTCGTTATCACGATAGAAACTTTACAGAAGCCGATACTTTTAATAATTTAATGAGAGAGTTATTAAAAAATAGAGATTGAGTAAGTACTTGGACAACTAATTAAAATTAGAAAAGCCTTGTTTCAAAGTTGAAACAAGGCTTTTTAATGTTTAAAACATCAATGAAAGATTAATCTAAATGAGATAAATCATCATCAAGTGTTGGCATTTGTAAATCACCTTCGATATTCCAATCTTCATCTTCCTCTTCTTCCTCAACATCTGAAGTAGACTCATCAGTAATAGGAGCAGGAATTTCGATTCTTTCCTCAATTTCTGGTGTCGTTGGTGCTTCTATTTCACCAGCGATTCTTGCTTCGATATAAGCTAAAATAGCTTCTGAATCTTCTGCATCAATGAATTTAGCACCTTCCACTTTTCTGAACCAAGTTAATTGACGTTTAGCATATCTACGAGAATTTCGTTTTACCAAACGAATCGCTTCATAAATATCATAATCTTCATCAAAATAACCAAAGAATTCTTGATAACCTACTGTTTGCAAAGAGTTTAATTCTCTTTGTTCTAATAAACCTTCTACTTCTTTATGTAATTTATCACGCATCATTAAATCAACACGCATATTGATTCTTTCATATAATGCTTCTCTATTTCTTTTCAAGACAACAAAAATTGTTTCAAAAGGACGTTCTTTTTTTGGCTGATTTCTAAAAGAAGAAAATGGTTTGCCAGTTGCACGACAAATCTCCAGAGCACGAATCAAACGTTGATGATTCGTTAAATCCACAAATTGATAATAATCTGGGTCTGCTTCTTTTAATTCTTTTTGTAATTTCCAAAGACCGTGCTTTTCATATTCTGCTGTCAATTCTTCTCTAATTCCTTCTGGAACAGCTGGAAACTCATTTAAACCTTCTGTAACTGCTTGAATAAATAATCCAGAACCGCCAACCATTACAACAACATCTTTTTTCTTGTGTAATTTCTTTAATGTTTTTAAGGCATCTCTTTCATAATCTCCAGCACTATAATCTTCATCAATAGATAATGTATTGACAAAGTGATGCTTTGCTTCCGCTAATTCTTCTTCTGAGGGTTTAGCCGTTCCAACATTCATTTCTTTATAAAACTGTCTGCTATCTGCGGATAAAATTTCAGTATCGAAATGTTTTGCTAATTCAATTCCTACTTTTGTTTTTCCAGAAGCTGTAGGTCCAGCTACTACTACGAGGTACTTACTCATGTTGATTAAAATTTAAGTTTGAAAGTGCTTTTATAAATATTGTAAAGTGTTGGAAATTGGACTGAGATAAATTTTATTACTCATCAATACAATAAAAGCCTTCTAATAATAAAGTGTTTTTGACTTTATTTAATAATAAAAATATTTTCCTTACGTAATTCTAAAAGCGTGTGACATTATCCATAGATAATAACTACAAAGCTACTAAGTATTATAACTTATTTAAAACTTAATATTAAATTTGCGTAGAAATTGGACAAAAAACATTGTTACAACATCAAAATTAATGATTTGAGCAAGAAAAGTTTCAATCAATTTCAATCAAAATAAAAGATTTAACAAAAAGGAAATATTTATTACTGATAATAAAATTATTTTCTTACTTTTGCACTCACATTTTTGAAAAGTGATAATTAGTAAAAAAAGTTATTTCAATAACTTTATAAAAATTATATAAAATGGAATTGTTAAACTATGTTCAGGAACAACTTACTAAAGAAGTAGCACTTCCTGAATTTCGTGCAGGTGATAATGTAACTGTCGATTATAAGATTGTAGAGGGAAGTAAAGAACGTGTACAAGCGTTTCGTGGAGATGTTATTCAGATTTCTGGAGAAAGCATGACAAAAACATTCACAGTACGTAAAATTTCTAACGGTGTTGGAGTAGAACGTATTTTCCCTATGAATACGCCAAATATTGTTGGTTTGAAAATCAACAAACGTGGTAAAGTACGTCGTTCAAGATTGTATTATTTACGTGAATTAGTAGGTAAGAAAGCTCGTATTAGAGAGAAACAAACTCTTAGAAAGTAATTATTTTCTCTTAGAAAATATGTTAAATTAAAAGGCATCAGCTCCAAAGCTGATGCCTTTTTTAGCTGGTAAGCAGCAATCATTATTATTGACCTATTTTAATAATCACTTCTTTTTCATTAATTTAGTATTTTTCTATACCAATCTTTATAACAACAATCCACCTTTTGATACGTTATAATTGTGAAGAAATAGAATACTAATATGATAGCAAAATCGTTTTTATCCGCTTTAATTCCACCAGTAAAATCTACTGAAACAGGTGAAAAAGCCTTAGTTTGGATGTCAGATTTTCATGTGCAACATTTACCAATTATTGAAGAAGGGCGTTTTCTTGGACTGATTTCAGAAGATGATATCTATGAACATAGTCAACCAGAAGATTCTATTTCTAAACATAGTTATTCAAATCAAACTACTTTCGTTAGTGAATACGAGCATGTTTACGAAATCGTAAAAATGGCGGTTCGTCATCAGTTGACGCTTGTTCCCGTAGTTGATGATAATGAAAACTATGTTGGTGCGATTACTTTAGATACTCTTTTAGCCTATTTTGCACAATCAACTTCGATTAATGAACCAGGAAGTATTTTGGTATTAGAAGTAGGAGAAAGGAATTATTCCTTAGCAGAAATAGCTCGTTTAGCAGAATATGAACAAGCAATGATTTTGAGTTCTAATGTTACCTCACATCCAAATTCTGTTTCTATGGAAATTACATTAAAATTCAATACGAGAGAAGTTGGTCGATTAGTTGCAACTTATGAACGGTTTAATTATACAGTGAAAGCTTCATTTCAAGAAGCGGATTATATGGAAGATTATAAGGAACGTTATGATTCTTTGATGAATTATCTAAGTATTTAAATTTTTAATCTTAGACATAAAAAAACTGCTCCTTTTGCTATTGCAGTTTGGAGCAGCCACACTATGAGAACACCATCTTTGTATTTATTGAAAATATATTTGTTTATACTTTATTATAATCAAGACTTATACCAAAACCCTAAATATTACTTATAATTATCATATTTATTATTTTATAAAATATAAATCTTGATTAATCATTTACTTATAATAGTTCCAAACAATCTTTTAAACTTTGTTCCCAATGTGGAATTTCCAATCCAAAAACAGTTTTCACTTTTGATTTATTCATCAAACTAAAATGAGGTCTTTTGGCAGCTGTTGGATAATCCTTAGTTTCTATTGGTGTGACTTTTACATTTTTATCTTTTAATCTGAAAATCGCAATGGCGAAATCATACCATGAAGTAACGCCTTCGTTGCTATAATGATAAACTCCTCCAAAATCGCTCATCTTATCAGTATCAATTTTTGTGATAATTTGTAAAATTGCTTTGGCTAAATCTCGTGCATAAGTTGGTGTTCCAACTTGGTCAAAAATTACGGTTAATTTATCCAGTTTATCCCCTAAACGAAGCATTGTTTTAACGAAATTATTTCCAAAACTTGAATAAACCCAAGATGTTCTAATTACAATTGCGGTTTCTAAAGTATTTAAAGCAATTAAATCTCCTTCTAATTTTGTTTTCGCATATATACCTTGTGGATTAGTTATATCATTTTCAATATAAGGTCGATTGGTTATTTCAGAATGATAAACATAGTCAGAAGAAATATGAATTAATTTAGTATTGTGTAAAGCACATGCTTTCGCTAAATTTTCGACTGCATCTCTATTCACAATTCTTGCAGATTCTTCTTCTGATTCTGCTGTATCAACAGCTGTATAAGCAGCACAATTAATACAAAATTTAAAATTATTCTTTGCAAATAGATTATTAATTGCATTTTGGTTACTAATATCTAAAGTACTTCTGTCTGTAAATAAAAATTCATAATCAGGAAATTGGCTGCTTAAGAATTGTAATTCCTTACCAACTTGACCATTTGCGCCTGTAACTAAAATCATATAATCCGTGTTTTTTATATGGTAATTGTTGATTCCACTAACTAATATTAATTTTTAATATATTTAATTTTTATATTGTGTTAGAAAAAATGAAACAAAAACTGTTTTGTTAGGTAAAAATATATGTTAGTAATGATAAATTATTTTTTACGATTACTAAATTTAACAAAATAACGTTTCTCAAATAGAAGTCCTTTCTTTTTATATTAATATTTATAAGTGATTCGTAAGAATGTTAAGTCAAATGTAACGATTTGTTACAAATGATTATAGGATAAATATGTAATTACTATTATAACAACAATTCTGAATATAAAATTAACTTAAGAATAATGAAAGCTAAATACCCCAGTAGTAGAAAAGGATTAGAAAGTGAGAATAAGGCATTAAAAAAAGAAATTCACAGTCAAGCATTAAAAATCAAGAGATTGGAAGATGCTTTACGAGAAGAAAGAACTGAAATCTATAATAGTTTATCTTTAGTAACAGATGAAAAGGTCAATTTCTATAAATCCCAGTTAGAACAATTTACTTATATCGTAACACATGACTTGCAAGAGCCAATTCGAACTATGAAAAATTTTTCGGATTTACTGGTTAGAAAACATAAAGAAAACTTAGAGGCAGATGCGCTAACTTATTTCGATTATATCGTTGGGAGTTCTAATAGAATATCCAAATTGATGAATGGATTATTAGAATATACTCGAATAGGAAGATATGCTAAATTTGAGAAAACGAATTGTAATAATAGTTTAATCAATGCTCAAAATAGCTTAGGTTTATTAGTAGAAAATCCTGATGTTACTATCCAAAAAGATGTATTACCGATACTTAATGCATATCGAAAAGAATTCAAAATTTTATTAGTGAATTTATTAGAAAATGCGTTGAAATTTAGAAAACCAAATGAACAATTAAAGATTTCAATTACTGCAAGTAAAAAAGATAATTATTGGCAGTTTGCAATTTCAGATAATGGAATTGGTATTAGAGAAAATAAATTAGAAGATATATTTATAATATTTCGACAACTTCATAGTCGTAATAAATATGATGGAATAGGAATGGGTTTAGCGCATTGCAGAAAAATTGTAGAACTTCATGAAGGTAAGATTTGGGCAACTTCCGAATTAGATGTCGGAAGCACTTTTTATTTTACAATTCCAATTTTAGAAAGAGGGAATTGATATTATATGTATTATTGATTAAGAGCATGTCTAAATAAAAAATGGTTGATAACTCTGAGTTATCAACCATTTTTAGCATAATGAATTAGAATAAAAGAACTACCAATAAGCTCTTACATCTTTCCCTTCCATATAATTTACAAAAGCTCGATTAATTACTTTATGTCCACCTTTCGTTGGATAATTTCCAGTGAAATACCAATCTCCTTG
>CAZEOC010000187.1:0-7351 GCA_964513525.1 uncultured Saprospiraceae bacterium
CGGCTTGTTCTTAACGTTTTTTCAATGCTTCCAACCTAAAATTAAAGATGCCAATCAAAATAAAATGACACATTTGCATCACTACCAACTTATTAATTTCCTTTTTTTATAATTTGAAAAAGTAATCGAACTATGATTAAAATTTCATTTTTTTAACAAAATCCCATGCTACAATTCCAACTGTAACTGAAATATTTAGAGAATGTTTAGTTCCAAATTGAGGAATCTCAATACAATCATCAACTAAAGGCAAAACGTTATTACTAACGCCTTTGACTTCGTTGCCAAATATCAAAGCATATTTTGTATTGGGCTGAATATCAATATCTTGAAGCCAAGTTTTTTGTTCTACTTGTTCAATCGCAAAAACAGTAAATTCATTTTGTTTTAAAGATGCTACTGCGGCTTCAGTTGTTTCAAAATATTGCCAATCAACGGATTCCGTTGCTCCAATTGCTGTTTTTAAAATTTCACGATGCGGAGGAGTTGCTGTGATTCCACAAAGATAAATTCCAGCTAAGGCGAAAGAATCTGCTGTTCTAAAAGCAGAACCGACATTCAAAGCACTTCTAATATTATCTAATACTAAAATAACTTGCGTTTTTTCTTGTTCTTTATATGCTTCTGGCGTTAGTCGATTTAACTCCAGCATAGATAATTTTCTATTCACTTAATTCAGTTATTGTTATTAATAATCCTCAAAGATAGCCGATAAGTGATAATTAAAATCAAAATGAATAATTAAAATAAAAAAAGCGAAGCATTTGTAAGATTACAAAATGCTCCGCTTCTTCAATTAACAATTATCAATTTCCTCTACCTTTTTCAGTTTCTGGAATAACACGATATTTAATTAATGTATTTTGTTTCGTTGTACCACTTGAATTAGTAGCACGAACCAAAATTGTATTGTTTCCAGATTTTAAATTAGCTCGTATTAATAATTGACCAGTTTTCTGATTATAATTTACACCTTCAACATTTTTACCATTCAACGTAACTTTGATTCCTTTTGCAGTTGCATTAGTAACTTTTGCTTTTACAATATAAGTTTTCGTTGTTACTGTTGTTCCAGTTTTAGCAGGTGACATAAACTTAATCACTGGTTTAGTCGTCACTTTTGTATTTGATGGTTTATTAACATTATTATTATTATTATTCTGTGTAGCAACTTGACGAGTAATTGTAATCGTCTTAGTAGCTTTACCACCAGTATTTTGAGCAGACATAGTTAATCTGTTAGCACCGTTTTTCAAACTTAACTTTACGATTAATGTACCTGTTTTAGTATTAAAATTAAAGTTAGTAATTCTCTTTCCGTTATAAGTTAATCGAATTTCATCCTTTGATTTTACATTGCTAATAATCGCTGTTACGGTTTCTACTGGACTTGATGTTTTTAATGTTGCTGTATTTGGTTTTCTTAATGTAATTACCGGTTTTTTAACTGGAATATTCTTATTAATCACCATTGTTTCAACATCTTTTCCATCAGAATTTGTTGCTGTAATTACTATCGTTTCTTTCGTTGTAATATCAACTTGGAAAGTAAGAATCTCGCCATTCAATTGAGTAGGATTTGCATATTGATAACCATTTACCATGATTTTAATATCATTCTTACTATTGATATATTGAACTCTTGCTTTAATCGTCATGTAATTAGCCGTCGTACTATATGGACTTCTATTTGGTGTGATATAAGTTACAACAGGCGGTTGTTTTGGTTTTACATATGTTAAATTCACCGCTTGAGTTGCTTTACCATCGTTATTCGTTGCTGTAATTACAATCGTCGTTCTACCATCTTTCAAAGTAGCAGGATAACGTAATGTATTATTAGAGAAACTAAAGTTCGTTACGTTTTTACCATTTACATTTACTTGAACACCATTTTTATTCGCCACATGCAAAATAGTAGCCCTTACTTCAAAGTTTGCACTCTTTGAATTATAATTATTAACACGTGGATTGATTAATCTAATTTCAGGTTTTTGTACTGATTTATTAATCACCATTGTTTCCGTATCACTTCCGTCAGAATTCGTTGCTGTAATTACTATTGTTTCCTTTTTCGTAATATCAATTTGGAATGTAAGAATCTCACCATTAAACTGTGTAGGATTCGCAAATTGATACCCATTCACCTTGATATTAATATCATTTTTACTATTAATATGCTGTATTCTTACTTTTATAGTCATAAAATTAGCAGTCGTATTATGTGGACTTCTACTTGGATCAATGAACGTAATTATAGGCAGTTGTTTTGGTTGAGCATAATTCAACACAACTGATTCTTTGTCTGTTCCAGCTTTATTTGTTGCCGTAATCGCAACTGTCGTTCCACCGTTTGGTATAGCTACATTCAATTTCAACATTCCACCAGAGAAAGTATAAGTATTTGTTGCTTTTCCACCAATCGTAACATTAACATCCGCTCTTGAAGTAACGTTTGCAATTCGAGCTTGAACTATTGTTCTTGCTGATTTTGAGTTGTAAGGACTTTTACTTGGATTGATTAAAGTAATCACTGGTTTTTTAACCGTTGGTTGTGGTTTATAACTAATCTTACCAGATGCATTATCCTTTCCTCCTGCATTAGTTGCAATAATTTCATACGTATTATTACCTTGATTTAATTTAGTTTTTGCTTGAAAAATATTCGTATTAGCATTGTAAGTGAAATTCGTAGATCGCTTACCATTCCAATTGAATTGAATATTATTCTTACCATCAATACCCGTAATAACTGCTGTAATTGAAGCGGAACTTACAGGACTTGAATATGGATTCGTTTTCGGTGATTTTACAGAAATATTTGGTGCGTTTGGTGCAGGCACATCTTTTTTGTAAACAATATTTACAAAATCTTTAGCTGAGCCACCATTATTTTTAGCAACAATTTCTACTGTATTATTACCTTCTACTAAATTAATATTACTACTAAATTTCCCTTTTCGAGTATCTAAACTAAACGTTTTATTATTACCATTTACTTTGAAAGTTACTTCATTTTTAGAATTCACATTTTCAATAGCAGCATAAATTGTTATTTGTGCATCTGTTGTTTTATGCGGATTTCCGTTTGGTGAAGTAATTCTAACAGTCGGTTTCGCAGTTGGTGCTGGCGGCGGAGTTGGTACATTTGCTTTTTTATAAACAATTGTAGTATTTTCATCCGCATTTCCACCATCATTATAAGCCGAAATCTCTATTATATTTGCACCGACTTGTAAATCAATTAGGCTACCTAATTCACCATTTTTGAAACTAAATGGTTCAGAACTTCCATTTACTCTTAGTGTAATATTTCTATTATTTGTAACATTTTCAATTCTTGCACGAACGGAATAATCTTCATCGGTTACAGTGTAAGGATTTCTATTTGGACTGATAAATGAAATTCTCGGTGCTTGAACTTGTGGTCTTTGATAGACAATTCTACGAGAATCTCTTACTTCACCTCTTGAATTTCTTGCACTAATTTCGATTACATTATTTCCATCCTGTAAATTAATCGTTGCTTTTACACGACTTCTTGAATAACTATAGTTATTAATACTATTTCCATTAACAGTGAAAGTAATATCATTTTTACTATTTACATTAGTTACTCTTGCATCAATATCAACTGAATTTTTATCTGTTACAAAAGGATTATCCTCAGGATTTAAGATATTAACAGTTGGTGCTTGTACATTCGGTTGTGGATTTCCAGTGTTTCCACCGTTGTTATTTCCACCATTTCCATTATTTGGATTATTATTATTACCGTTATTGTTATTTCCTCCGTTATTCGGATTTTGAGTCTGCGGTTGATAGATGAAAATGGTACTTTCTTCATCATTTCCATAACTATTACGAGCAGTAATTCGAATTGTATTTTGTCCCTGTACTAATGGAACAGTAAGGAAAAATTCTTCCGTAGCTGTATTAAAATCGAAATAGTTAATTCTATTTCCATTCAAATAAACATCTACATCACTTCTTCTTGTAACGTTTTTGATATTTGCACGAATAGTTCCTGTCGGTACTCTTACGGTGTATGGACTTCTATTTGGAGCAGTAATATCAATAATTGGATCATTTCCACTTCCGCCAAGTGTCCATCGTAAATACAATGAAGTATAATGATGTACATCATCTGGACGATTTGAATTAATATTAATTACACCGTCAAGATTATCGGCCATTGCCCAAGTTGCTTTATGTTCTAATCCAACTGAGAAACGAGGTGTCAATTGGTAACCAACGCCCAAACCTAATGAAGGCATAATTGCACCACGGATTCCACTCTCAAAACCACTTGCTGGTCCATCATAAATCATATCTCTTCTTGCTCGAACATCTCTACGAATTCTACCAGCAGATTGAGTTGTATCAATTAAATTATATTCATACACATCACCTAATCCGCCAACTTGATCCGTTTGAACATCGTATAATCCAATACCGATTCCACCGAAAAACTGAACAGACCAACCCGTTCTTTCTCTTAAGCGATTTAAAGTAATTACACCTTCTAAATCTAATTCACCTAAAGATGTTTGGTGATTATGAAAAGCGTATCCTAAATCATTGTAATTAGAAACATTATTAGAATCACTTAAAGCAGAAAAATCTGATAAGTTATAAACTCTCTCACTTCCTTGTCCATACTGACGAGCAAACATCAAACGTCCTCTTGCATCTAATGCAAACCAACTATTTTGTTTTCCGCCAATTCTTTTCGCTAAATCTAAACCAAAGCCATAACCTAAACTCGGGTCTACGTCGCCATACTGCCAAGCAGCACCGCCGTTCAGTCCAAAAGTCCAAGGATAATCATAATTATAATACGTTCGTTGCTGTGCTACCAGCTGAATACTCAGAAAAAGTATCAGCATTGATAAGCTCATTTTTAAAGTTGAAGTCCTCATAAATAATTTTTGTTTTACGTTAATAATTGGTTGAATGGCAGTAGCTTCCAATAAATGAAATTTATAATAAAAAATCAAAAATTGATAAGTCGATTTTTGAATATTAGACTATACATTTATTCAAAAGTAATACTATTTAATAATTTAACAATTTGTAATTAACTGTTTTTTAAATAATTATTACAAATATTAGAAACTAACTGTCATATTAGGAATTGGCACTTATTGTGCCACAGAAATTAAAATTTATGAGAAATGGATAAACTGGTTAATAGATTAAATGAACGTGTTGTTTTAGCTATTTTTCGATTTTTTGTTAGGAATTCGAGATTGAAACCCGCAACAAATTAAAGGCAACATTTTTTATATTTTTTTCCACTTCCACAAGGACAAGGTGCATTTCTGCTAATTTTTTTTCCAGTGAAACCCGCTAAATCTCTCAATTGATAAGTGAATTGATTCGCCAAATCTTGATGAAAAATACGAACTAACATTTGATAAAGTTGAGGATACTTATGCTTCATCACTTTTGGTTTTTCAAAAAAGTATTCACTCGCAACCGCTAAAAATTCAATTTCACTACTTGCTCCATAAGGACGAATTGAAGAGGTTCCATTGTTGATTTTTTCGATTTCTTTATACATCAAATCTAACCAAGGTATAACATATTGTTGTTTTAATAAGTCTGGAATTCCATCGAAATTGCCATCTTTAGAATCTATCAAATGTACAAATTCGTGTATCGCAGTATTTTTTCCATCTTTACTATTTTGGAAACCATCTAATAATGCTTTTTTTGATAAAATCATCATTCCTTTCATCGCTCCTTCACCAACCATTCCAAGTACATTTCTACCTTTTCCAGATGTTTGGTAATCTGTTGAAAAAGTATTTGGATAGATTAAAACTTCCCCTAAATTATCATATTCCCATTCTTCAAAACCAAAAATTGGAATAATGGCACTGGCTGCGACTAATAATTTGATTGTATCACCAATTTCAGTGTGAATTCCAGTAATCCGTTTTTCGGCTAAAAAAATCTGAATATTCTGCTCAAATCGACTTTTATTCTGATTAGAAAGAGCATTATAAAAAGGAATATTTTTAGTAAGTATTTTACGCCATTCTTTCGGGAAATTAGTTTGTAAGACTTGGTTTCTTTTTTTATATTTTGAAGTTAATACGTTGTAAATGCTATAACTCACTAATAAACCAATTAAGGTTAATAGTAATAATCTGGATTGATTATTTGTAGCTGAATTATAAACAATGGCAAAAAATAAACTAAAGATTGAGAATGAAATAAAAAGAGCAAAGATTCGATTTCGTTTGGCTTTCCTTGGCGTGATTTGAGGCATTTTTTAATAACTTGTCTGATTAGAGAATGGTAATTATTATTTTCCATGTTTAGGGAACAGGAAATAAAATAGAAATTACCAATCAACTGGATATTTTTTCCATTCTTCAGGTATAACTTCCATTTCAAAGATATATTTTACATTATCTTTCATCATATTGATTGTTTTCCCTTTACTACCAACAAAGTATTTATTGATAATATATCTACCTTTTCGTTTTCGTCGTTGAAAATTTTCAACTCGGAAAACATTTCCTCCTTGACAATAATAATATGATTTTTTATAATTTGGATTATTAGGATTGAGCATTTCATGATTTAATAAATTAGGTTGTCCTAATGTATCTGTTGAAGTTACTCCAAATTCTAAACATCGACCATTTTGATAAAATTGCTGATAAATATATACGGAACTATCAGGAAATGGAACTTCATATCCACCAACGAGAATTTTCGTCAATCTATAAACATTGATTGTATCTAAATCATTTGGTAACGAATGTGGTTGCTTATCTTGAAGTTTGTATTTAGGATTTTTAGGGACAAATTGTGCATTTGCATCTAAATAACCTCGCTTGAGATTGCGACATGAATTTGCAGTTAATAATACAATTATTACTAAAAAAAATCCTAAACATTTTTGAATCTGGTAGTAAATCATTTGTGTATTATTCAATACTTTGACAATTCCTACAAAAAAATTAATTGTTCTATTACTTCAAGAAATAATATATTTTCTTGGAACTAAAGCAACTGATTCCTGTAGAAATTATCAAAGGTGTAATGTTATACTAAAACCCAATTTAGATATTGCTTAGTATTATTTAGTTAATTTTTCAGTCAAATCTTTTCCTTGACTAATTGCAGTATCTGTAAATTCTTTGATATAGTTAATTACTTTTTTTTCTTTTTCTAATCGTTCTATAGCTGCCTCACCTTCTAATGAGAAAAGTTCACTTTGAACTTGTCCAGCATTATCCATCCATTGATACATTGCGTCATAAGCTTCACTCAAATTTGAAATTGCTTCCTCTATTGGTTCAGCCAAATCAGGATATTCTGCTTTTAAAGC
>CAZEOC010000188.1:0-7340 GCA_964513525.1 uncultured Saprospiraceae bacterium
GAACTTGATTATCTTCTCTTAATTTATCGTGACATTTGATAAATCGTTGAGTAATTATATTTATATCACGCATGTAAAGTATTTTTTATATTTATACAAAAAAGTTATATTTTTTCAAAAATACTGTCTTTGCTTATTAAAATCAAGAAAATGACAGTTTATTTTATAAATTTGTTCCTATTTTGTTAATATTATGAACTTAATTAGTGAATACTATGATTAAATAAGTATAAATTTGGTCACTAAATTAAATGTTAAAGTTTGTATATGATTAATCTTAATAAGTAACAAATTAGATTTGGAGTCGTTTAAATTAGACTATAACTGAAATGATAAAAGTTAAAGCATTTCACTATTTTTTCACAAAAACCTAAAGTATGATTTTTAAGTTAATTGGACTTGGTGTAATTTTAGTCCTTTTTGTAGTAACATTTAAAGATAGTTTTAAACCCCGAAAGAAGAAAACATCTAAAAAATACTGGTAGCTTTTACTACCAAAAAGGGCTTCATCAAATTTGATGAAGCCCTTAAATTTATTCATTGTTTCTACAAAATGCGTGTTAAAGCATTAATCTTTAATTTCTTATTATTCTCCCAAAGCTATAAATATATCTTCGCAAGCATTTTCAATTTTCAAATCTCTAATCCATATTCTGAAACCATTACTTTCTCTACCTTCTATTTCATGATTTCCAGGTTTTACACTTTCTATAAAATATTGTCCGCCAGGTGCGACAGTTACTAAATAAGAACCATCAATATAAAAATCCATACTTGCATCATTTGTCGAATTTTCAATTGTGATAAAACTAAAATCTTCTTCTGCACAAATATCAGTAAGTGCAATTTCAGTTGTTGCACAAGAAGTTAGTAAAAGCGTATTCAATAAAATTAATCCAAAACTTAAATTTCTCATCTTAATAGGTTTGTGGTGTTTACTCTTTAGCTAATAGATGGCAATAAAGAGCCTTCAAAAAGTATTGACTTTTTGAAAAGTTAAAATCTATAAAATGTAGAATTTGTGTTATATCGCTGATTTTAATTCCTTAATCCTCTTTTAGGTAAAGAGTTGTATCATTATTAATACTGAATTTTTAAAGTAGATTTTTAGCGATATAATGAAAGTTTTGTAATTAATAAATTAGTTTAATCTATTGGAAATAAGAAGATTATGACAAATTAATTTTGTCTTTTGTTTTCTTATTTACTACTAAACGGCAATGAAAAAAGATTTATTATGAAAAAGTAAAAAAAATTAGCTTCCTAATTCTACTATAATATCTTCACAAGGATTTGGTACTTCAATATCTTGAATCCAAGCTCTGAAACCATTACTTTCTCTTGCTTCAATTTCATGAAAACCTAATTGAACTTGTTCTAAGAAAAATTCTCCACCAGGAGCAACTGTTGAAAGATATCGACCATTGATATAAAAGTCCATACTTGCATCATTTGTAGTATTTAAAATTGTCAAAAAACTAAATTTTTCATCATTACAAGGGTCATAATATTCTGATTCTCCTGCATTTTCAGCAGTAACACAACTGGTTAAGATAATTGTTGTAATTCCAAAAAATATTGCTTTGACAGTTTTCATAAATTTAAAATTTTTGTAGGATTTAGGTTTGTAGCTATTCTCAATTAAAATAGTAGTTTATTTGACGAATAAATAAATATTTACTTGTTCTGATGTAATAATAAATGATTTTTTGATAAAATCAGAATTTCAAAAATGAATTTTAGGAATTCATTTAAAATAAGTCAAACAAATTATTAATTCCTAAAGGTCGACTAATGTTGAAGCCTTCTCCGTATTCAACTTTAATGGTTCTACCAAAAACACTTCCTTTTGCTCTCATAAAGTCTAAAAAACCTTTACCAGAAATTGGTGTTTCTAATTCTTTTTTATCATAATCGGGATTGAAAAATTGAGACTTATATTTTAGCATTGACTCCATTTTTTTATCCATAAACGGCGTGATGTCAATAACAAAGTCAGGATGAAGATGATGGTCTTGTATATAATGATAAATATTTTTTGGTCTCCAATGAGTTTGAGATTCTCCTTTGAATTCCGTTTTTATTTTAGCTAAACCTGAAAAGAAACAAGCATCAGCAGTTAATTTGCCAGCTCGACCATGGTCAGGATGTCTATCAGAAATAGCATTACAAAGCACAATTTCTGGTTGACAATATCTGATAATTTTAATGATTTCTCTTAAGCTGTTTTCGTTGTGCTCAAAAAATCCATCACCCAAATCAAGTTGTTCTCTGAACTCGACGCCTAAAAACTTAGCAGCTTCCATGGCTTCTTCGGTTCTTATTTGTGCATTGCCACGTGTGCCTAATTCACCTAAAGTCAAATCCAATAAACCTACTTTCTTACCAGCAGCTTGATGTTTTAATATTGTGCCGCTACAACTCAATTCTACATCATCTGGATGAACACCAACTGCTAATATATCAACTTTCATTTATTGAATTATTGTATTGCTATATTGTTATATTGTTCCTTAACAGTAAACTGTAGAACAATATAACAATTCAACAATGTATTTTTAATACAAAATTCTTGCTTTGATAGTTTGTGGCAAAGCTTTTAAGTCATCAATTATGTTCTTACTAACAGATGCATCTATATCAAATACGACATAACCAACATCTTTATTTGTCTTTAAATATTGACTATGAATATTAATATTCTGCTCAGTTAATAAATTATTGATGCTTGACATTACACCTGGAACATTCTTGTGAATATGTAAAATTCTACTTTTGCCTTCTTGCTTTGGCAAATTCAAATCTGGAACTGAGTGAGAATTTACAGTTGCACCATTATCTAAATAATTAATTAGTTTATATGCTGCATCAACACCAATATTTTCTTGTGCTTCTTCAGTAGAACCTCCAATGTGAGGCGTTAGAATAACATTTGGAAAACCTTGAAGAGGAGAAGTGAATTTTTCAGCAGTTGTTTTTGGTTCTAATGGAAAAACATCAATCGCTGCACCTCCAATATGGTCACTTTCTAATGCTGCTTTTAATGCATCAATTTCAACTACATTTCCACGACTCAAGTTGATAAGATACTTACCTTTTCTCATCCAAGATAATTCTTTCTCACCAATCATGTTTTTAGTTTGCGGTGTAGAAGGAACGTGTAGAGAAACGACATCAGATTCTTCCATTAGTTGTTTTAAAGAACTAACAACTTTGGCATTTCCCATCGGTAATTTAGGAACTATATCATAATAAATTACGTCCATTCCCATAGCTTCTGCTAAAACGGAAACTTGTGTACCGATATGTCCATAACCAACAATTCCTAATTTCTTACCACGAACTTCATTACTATTCGTTGCACTTTTTTGCCATTCACCTTTGTGTGCAGCTGCGTTTTTTTGTGGAATTCCACGCATCAAATAAACAATATCTGCAATTACTAATTCTGCAACAGAACGAGTATTACTATAAGGAGAATTAAAAACAACTTGACCATTTTGAGTTGCTGCTTCTAAATCAACTTGATTCGTTCCGATACAAAAACAAGCAACAGCCCAAAGTTTTTCAGCTTTCGCTAATACTTTTTCAGTTAATTTCGTTTTTGAACGAATTCCAATAATACTTACCTCATCTATTTTTTCTAATAGTTCAGTTTCGTTTAATGCACCTTTAAGTAATTCAACATTATGATAACCTGCGTCATTAAAAGTTTTCACAGCGTTTTGGTGAATTCCTTCTAAAAGCAATACTTTTATTTTTTCTTTTGGATATGAAGCACTCATTTTTAATAATTTATTAGATATGAACTAATGATGCTTGATAATAGTTAGTAGGACTTTTATTGTAGTTCGTATACTTTAAACTAAAAAGCAATCGAAACAGATTCGATTGCTTTTTTATTTTAACGATTTATAAACTATTGAAAATAAGTAATTCAAATGGTTGATAAATCATAATTAAAGATTACCCTACCATTTCAGTTTCTGCAAAATGGAAGAAACCTTCACGACTTGCATTTTCATCAGAATCAGCACCGTGAACAGCGTTTTCTCCAATGCTTTTTGCAAACATTTTGCGAATTGTACCTTCTGCTGCTTCAGCAGGATTCGTTGCACCGATTAAAGTACGGAAATCAGCAATCGCATTATCTTTTTCTAAAATAGCAGCAACGATTGGTCCTGAAGACATGAATTCTACTAATTCACCATAGAACGGACGTTCTTTATGAACTTCATAAAATTTTCCAGCTTCTTCTGAAGACATTTTCTTTAATTTCATTGCTACGATACGGAAACCCGCTTCATTGATTTTTGCTAAAATTGCACCAATATGTCCTGCTGCTACTGCATCAGGTTTAATCATTGTGAAAGTTCTGTTACCAGCCATTTTATTTAAACTTTGATTGTATTTACGAAAACAAAAGATTTTTTTTATTTTGGTAAATGCTAAAATTATTTTAATTGTATTAATTTTACATTCCAAAACATATACTAATATGTTTTTTGAAATTCGCTGCAAAGGTACATTTTTCCATTTTAAATCAAAAAAAATAAACTTTTCTATTGCGAAATCATTTGAAAATTAAGTAAAAAATTGATTTATTAGCATTTTATACATTTTCGATTAACAATTAGCTTACTTTAGAAACAAGATTTACAGAATGAATAATATCGAAACATTAAAAACATTATTAGCTCAGCCCAAAAAAATATCTATTCTATCGCATCGTAATCCAGATGGTGATGCAATCGGCTCAAGTTTAGGTTTACAAAAGTATTTGGATAAATTAGGTCATGATACAACTGTACTTTTTCCTTCTGAATTTCCAGACTTTGTAGAATGGATGGAAGGTTCAAGTGAAATCGTTATTTTTGATAATCAGCCAGAAGAAGCAACTGAAATTATTGAGCAATCAGAATTAATTTTTTGCTTAGATTTTAATGGCTTAAATCGAATTGATGATTTGGGGAAGGTTGTAGAAGTCCAAAATGAAACGCCAAAAGTCTTAATTGACCATCATATCAATCCTGAACCATTTGCAGATTATACTTTATCTGATGTAACAGCAAGTTCAACTTGTGAATTGGTTTATGATTTTATTCATTTATTAGATGATAGAGAAAATTTAGATGTCAAGGTTGGTTCAGATTTATTTGTAGGGATTTTGACAGATACAGGTTCTTTCAAATATGCAACTTCTGCTAAATTGTATAGAATTGCAGCCGATTTGGTAGAATTAGGTGTTGATGATTATGGCATTCAAGATAGATTATTTAATTCAATGACTGAAAAACAATTACGTTTATTAAGCTATTGTTTGAGTAATAGAATTATGAAGGTTTTTGATGAACATTGTACTGCAATCGTTATTTTGAGTCAACACGATTATAAGAAATTTGATATTCAACGAGGAGATACAGAAGGAATTGTAAATTATTTATTAAAAATAAAACATATTCGTTTTGCGGTATTAATAACGGAACAGCCGAATATTGTCAAATTGTCTTTACGTTCAATCGGAGATTTTTCTGTACAAGAAATTGCTAAAAAATACTTCAAAGGCGGCGGACACAAAAACGCTTCTGGCGGAATTTCTTACCAAACCCTTTGGGGAACTGTCGAACGTTTTAAGAAAATTTTACCAAAATATCAAGAAAGCTTACAAGCCGGTTATGAGCATTTAATTCCAAAAGAGAAGAAAAAAGTTGATTAATATCTTACCAACATTTTCTCATATTTTGAATTTATGAAATTCAAAAATCCATTCAATAAATTATCAAGCTTATTCTCTACAAAATCTTCTAATAAACCTTCTTCAAGTTTGTTAGAAGATGATGTAAACAGAGAATTTTATATAGATGATGAAGAAACAATTTTTTGGAATTGGTTTGTAAAGAACAAATTTAATCAAATGAAGAAATTCAAGAAGATTTTTAGGCTCTCTTATAATTTCTGTAATTATTGACCAACCTGAAAGATTATTCATTTTCTTTCAGAAAAGAAAGAACCTTTCAGATTTAAGTATTTTTAACAATTTCATCTTTAAGGCTGGTCAATTTATACTTTGCAGAAATTGTCAAAAAACCAATTTTTAAGTGGCAATTAATTTTGCTTCCAATGCTGAACGATTTGAAAACCTTGCAGTATTATTTTGATAATTTCCTTACTTTTTAGATAACATTTTAATAAAAAAAATCATCGAACACTTTTCAAAGCGTTCGATGATTTTATCGAATAATTTGGTCAATACTTCCTACTTCAAATCAATATCGTTCTTTGATAGTTTGAAAACCATTTGTCATCGCTTTTATAATTCCTTTATCTTTTGGGTCATACATCCAGTTAGTATCAAAAGCGGTCAAAACACTTTCATTGGCTTCGTTTCCTAATATTAAACAATGAAATTGTGTGTTTTTATTTTGTTGATAATGACTGATTTGTTTCATCACTTCGTCATCTAATTTCGACATAATAAAATCTGAAACCATCAATATATCTGCATCTTCATAGTCATTCGTATTCAATTGACGAATCGCCTCGTACAAAGCTAAAGTTGCATCCGTTCCACCATAAAAAGACTTTTTCAAAAAGGCAGCAATATCGTCGATACTTTCGGCAATATCATGCAAATTCAAAGTCTGTATTCCCGAAGAAAAATTAATTAAAAAAGCTTTTCTATTTTGATTCATTGACATCTTTAAAATACACAACGTCAAAACTTTAGCAATTAATTCTGGTCGTCCGTACATACTTTCACTCGTATCGACACAAATAATAAAAGGTCCTTTTTCCTTTTGATTAATTCTTTGATTGATCTCCATATAATGGTCTTCACTGGTTACCAATCTTCGATCTTCATATCGAAACGTCATCAATTTTTTATCTGCATACTTTTTCAAAAACAAAGATTCCGTTTCCATTGTACTCAATAGAACTGCTTCAGAACTCAACATATCCGTTAAATTGTCACTTTCTTTGATACCTACAATTTCTGATTTCAATCTTTCATCAACTATCCATTCTTGACGAACTATAGTGCGTTCAAATTCCTCTTCTTCTATTTCTATTTCGGCTTCTCTCAAATTTCCCAATAAGTCAGCGAGTTCTTTGATAGATTGCTCATTTTTCAATAATTCATCATAATGCTGCAAAATTTCAAATGAAGTTTCTTTCCACAATTGACGAGACATATCCCAACCTAAATAATCAGAAAATGGATTCATTAAATCTCTGATTTTCCGATATTCAGACACTTTTTGAGTCATGAAATCCAGATATGATTCTTCTTCTTCTTCAAATTTAGATAATTGAAATTCTAATATTTTTGAATACAATAG
>CAZEOC010000189.1:0-7332 GCA_964513525.1 uncultured Saprospiraceae bacterium
TTTTAAGGTTTCTAAAGATTCCAAACTGTTCAAAGTTGCAATCATATTAATATTCGCTTCGATTGTTATATTTGAAATATCTAAAAAGGTCAAATTTGGAGCATATAAATTAAATTTAGCCGCTTTCAATTTATTGTTACTACAATCCAAATAAAGCAAATTTACACTTCCATATTCGAAATAATCTATTTTATTATTATCTAATAATAAAGTATCAATTGCGAAATTACTATCTCCGTATATAATTCCTTTTATCTGATTATTTCCAGCATCAAGCTTTCTCAAATTTTTGAAATAAGCCAAATCTTTTAATGATTCAACTCCATTATAACTTATATTTAATGATTTGAGTTTAGATAAGCCTTCTGCATAAACTAAAGTATCAATCGCATTATAACTTAAATCTATTTCAGTTAAATTTTGATTTACATCAATGTAGTGCGGAAAATTCATCTTTTCAATTTCATTATTGCTCAAATCTAAAATTACTAAAGCATTATTATGCGTAATATCAGGAACAACTGTTAAGCTATTATTGGAAAGATTCAAGTACTCTAATTCAGATAAAAACTCAAGTCCGTGCAATTCTTCAATATAATTAGAAGTGAAATTTATCATTTCAATATTTTCATTTACCTTTCCAAATAATGATATAGAACTAAAAGAATTATTTGAAAAATTGATTAATCTCAATTTCTTTAAAGCACTCAGATTAGGAAAGTTTCTAAAAGAATTATTAGTAATTTTCAGTTCAACTAAATTTGATTTTTCATTCTCAGTTGTAATTTTTCTAATTGGATTTGTAGAAACATCTAAATATTCTAAATTAGGCAAATCGAATAAATCATCAATATTTTTCAGTCGATTATGAGATAAATCTAAATATTTTATCTGTTTCATTTCCAACAGTAATTTCATCGGAATTTCTTCCAATTCCAAATTAGATAAATCAACATTTACTAAATCTAAATTTTCATAATAATAATTAATCCGTTCATTTTGTTTATCTACTTTAACTCGTTCTTTAACAGCTTTTGCTGCTAATTTTTCTTTTATAACTAATTTTTTTTTTGCTAAAGCTTCATATTCTGCATTTTTGGTTAAATATAAAAGTGTTCCCGAAATAGTGATTATTAATGTAAAAATTAAGGTTAATCGCATAGTTATAGATTTATGAATTACAATGATTTAAAGATAATAGAACTTACTAAAACAACAAAAGACATTCAAGATATAATCTTGAATGCCTTTTATGACTTTATAAATTGAATGGAATTTTTTAAAAAATTGATAAGTATAATTTCTATATTTTGCTCCCTTTATTTCGACAAGTTGGAACAAAATACTTTTCAGACAGGATTTCAAAAACCAGAATAAACTTAGTAAGTTATTTTGCTTTCAATATTGAAATATCGCTAATTAGATTCTGAATATCTGTTTTATTCAAACCATTATAAATACCTCGAATATGTCGATTTTTGTCTATCAAAACAAAATTCTCTGTATGCAAAAAATCATCTTCACTTTTCTCTAAACCCATACTTTCTTCAACAAAATATGCTTTGCGACCCAAGTTGTAAATTTGCTGTCTTTCGCCAGTTAATAAATGCCAACGTTTTGCATCAACCCCTTTTTCCAGCGCATAAATTTGGAGCTTTTTGATGGTATCTATTTCTGGAGTTACAGAATGTGATAATAACATTATTTCCTCATCATTAATAAACTCATCTTGCAGAATTTTCATATTTGCAGTCATTCTTGGACAAATTCCTGGACATGAAGTGAAGAAAAAATCAACGATATAAATCTTATTTTCTACAGTTTTCTCTGTTATTATTTCACCGTTTTGATTGGTTAAACTAAAATCTGGAATTTGATGTAAAGAATTAATAGAATCAGGAAATTCTGCTAACCAAAGTGGTGTAAAAGTAGCTTGGTTATAATATGGTAATTCTGTAATTCCATTTTCTTTAGATTGTTTTCCTTTACGTTCTTTTACCTCTGTTTTTTCATTACAAGCAAAAAAAACTATTGGCATAAGCCAAATCAAATAAATCAATTTCTTATTAATCAATACTTTCATAAGGTTTATTTTTCGTTTTTTCTTCACTGACTATCGTACTGCTTTTTAATTCTTCATCTGATAATTCAAAACAGAGATTTGCTTTTTTCATTCCATATATTCGACCATTTCTTGCTTCATAATTAGCATATAATGCTCCGTTTTTCCGCCAAGCTTGTTGCAAGCCGACTTCCTTACCTTCTTCTAAATTCAATTTTTTAAAAATCATTCCATCTTTATACCATTGTTGTTGAACACCATGACCTTTATCATTTTTAAAATTTGATTGAGAACGTAATTGTCCGTTTTTCCACCAAGTTTTAGCAATTCCATCTCGCCGTCCATTTAGATAATTAAGTTGTTGACTTAATTGTCCATCAATAAAGTATAATTCAAATAAACCATTTTTCTTACCCTTTTTGAATTCAATTTTACGACTAAATTGAGTTGAATTTGGGTAATAAGAAAAAGCAACTCCCGAAAAAGGAATATTTTGAAATACATATATACCTTTATTCGGTAATAAAGTAATAGAATCAAAATGAATTGCTTGATGGAAAGTTTCTGCAATTTCAATAGAAGAATTTTCTGGTATTTGCTTTGATTCACAACTACAAGAAAAAAATAAAATTCCAATAAAAATTATTCTAAATAATAGGTTCAAAATATTCGTTTTACTTGTATTAGAAAACCTCTTAGATTCATAAAATCTAAGAGGTTTTTATTATTAATTTATATCATTTGGTGTTCCTTGTAAATCATCTGGGAACAAAATATAATAAGCACCTAAATACAAATCATTTTGTATATGATAATGATATTCACCATCTGGATTATGAATTGTAGGTCCAAAATGTCCACCTGATTCATCTAAATCTGTTGGATAATTTCCATCATAATCTCTTCTTCCGTACAAGAAAAATCCATCTGACATAATACCAATCAATTTATCATCATCTTCAGACCAAGCTTTAGTTTCTAAGTGATAATGATAAGATTGTGGTCCAGTATGCGCTCCAGTATAATCTAAAGAACCAACTGCACCATCTAAAGCTACATTTGCTCCTTCTTCATCATTATAAATCATTGAACCGCTTATTGCGATTCCAATTGCTCCTAATCCAGTCGCTGAACTTGAACTTGCTTGTTCTGGCGTAATCGGCACTCGTAATGTATAACTTCCATTAAAATCATCAATATTACCTGGAGCCATATTATTATGACTTGTAACTGTTGGCTCAACGAACAAAGGATGATTTTCACTCGCTGGACCTGTAACTAATAAATTCCCCATCGGGTCAGTATCCGAGCGTTGTGTTGTATTTGACCAATATGGAGAAGTATGGTTTGGTAAACCATTTGACTCAATTACGACTTCATCTCCATCAATATAAATCGTTAGATTATCTGTATCAAAATCTGCAAAAGCTTCTGGTAAAGTTGCATCTGTTGTTCCTCCACCATCATCAGTATCGTCTCCACAACCGATAATGAATATAGAACCTGTTATTGCTAACACTGAAAGTAAAGAAATCGTAATTCTTTTCATTGTTAATTTATTTAAAAAGTTATCTAATTTGCCAGTATGACGACATAAGTATGAAAACCTTGCTTTCTTTATCTAAAAATCATAATAAAAATTAATCTTAGCTATTTTATTCATCATAACTAATAAAAAATACTCTATTTAATCTCATAAATAGAACTTAAAAATATTAAAAACAAAAAGCCGATTGAATAAATTGTATTATTCAATCGGCTTTTATAATCATATACTTTCTTTAAAAAAGTCTACTATTTATTCCCCTCAAACTTGTAATTCTTTTTAACTGCTTGTTCACGAATTGCTTTTAACATTACATTATCCAAAGTTAAGACTTCAGCGTTTTCAGCTTGTTTTTTCGTAATGAATTCTTGTCTTTTCTTATTTAATTCGTTGATTTTTGTATTGATTGCTGTTCGTTCTTTTGACTTCGTTTCAATAAATTCTTTTTGCTCTTTTTTAGACATTTCTTGCATTGGTTCAGGTAATGCTTCCACTTTTACTTCTTCCAAAACAGCTTCATCTTTTTCCATTGCATCTACCAAATCCCATTCTTCATTTTTATAAGCACTATTAGATTTAGAAACTGCACGTTCTACATTATTCGCCAAACCATAAGAAGCAGCATTATCATCTTGCTTTTTTTGCATTTCTATTCTACTCGAACCTACAGCACCATAACCAATATAAGTTTTATTCAATTCTTGATTCAATTCTAAGATTTCTTTATCAAAAGGTGTTTCGACATGAACAACTTTTTCATCTTGATTGATATTCATATATTTCCCATCAGTCAAATCTGCTCCATCTTTCCAAAAAGTATTAACTCCCTTTTCATAATCTCCACAATGAATCGTGTTTACCATGATTCCTTTCTCAATAGCAGCTTTACAAGACGTTTTATAATCTACTTTACCTTGATTGAATGGTTCATTTCCAGCAATGATAATTAATTTCAAATCATCATTATTATCAGACCATTTCAAGTTCTTAGTAACTTCACTTATTGTCCAACCACAATACTCATCGCCACCATTTGTTTTTAATGCAAATAATTGCTCAGAAATTAAATCTAAATCAGTAGTCAATCCAGTTACTTGACGAATATAACCGTTTGTCATACTCAAGCCACTATTTCCATATTCATATAATGCCAATTCAATTTCAGGAGTTTCTTCTCCTTTTTTTGAAGTCGCTAATTCGTTCACCATTTTCCAAAGTTGTGATTTGGTTTGGTCTATCAATCCATCCATAGAATTACTGACATCTAAACAAATAGCAACCTGAATTTTAGGCGTTTCCTTTATTCTTTTGTTTATTTTGGTATCTTTTCCTGTAGGAATACAAGAAAGTAAAGTGATTAATACAACTAAACTTGATATTGCAATTCTTGATTTCATTTCATCTTTTTTTATTAATAAATATAAACAGACAGATGTAATCAAAGTTATTTTTGGTGTATTCGGTAAGTTTAAAAAGATTAAAGAAATGTTAAAAAACTATTTTGCTCATTTGGGAAATATTATTTGAAATACGGAACCATTATTTCCGCTTTCTGCTATTAATATTTCGCCTTTATAACTTCTAACTATTTTTCTACAAAGTCCCAAACCTACACCAGTTCCGTCGTAGTTTTCTTTAGTATGTAATCGTTTAAAGAATTGAAAAACCTTTTCATGATATTCTTTCGAAATTCCAATTCCATTGTCTTTAAGAAAGATACTTATTTGGTTCGTTTCGACTTTAGAATAGATTTCAATTTCAGGTGTTATAGATTCATTATATTGTATTCCATTTTGAATTATCTTTTGAAACAACACTACAAAATCTCGTTCTCTTCCAATAATATTAGGTAATTGGTCAATTAAATAAATAGCTGCATTTGAATTCGTAATTTCAACTTTTAATGTTTCCAATACTTCGATTAAAACCTCATTTAAATTAATCTCTTTTTCCTCAAATTCATCGCTACTTAGCTCTTTATATTCAAGAATATCGCTAATTAGCGCATACATTTGTTTTGTTCCTTTTTTCGCAAATTTTATATCTTCTTCTATTGCTTCAAAATTCTTTCTTTTGATATGTAATCGTATCAAATCTAAATGACTGCTAACCGTTCTTAATGGAGATTTCAAATCATGAGAAGCTATATAAGTGAACTCTTCTAATTCTTCATTCAAAACTGCTAATTCATCGTTTTTCTCTTTTAAATTCTGGATGAATTCTAATTTCTGGTCATCGTATTTATCAAGTGATTTTTGGTATAAAACGATAATCAAACCAAGGACAAGAATCGTAGCAGGAAAAGTTATAATTTCATCATAAGGATTGGAATTGTCGTATTGACTATTGAACATCTCTATAGAAACCAATTTTGCAACAATGAACAAAATCGTAATGTATACAACTGAGATTATTCTTAAGCTTTTATTTCCTTCATATATAAATACAGCAGCTAATGCAATCGCAGAAAAAATATTCGCTTCTCCAAAATTTTTACCTAAAACTAATATATGTGTAGCAATTAAAGTTGGAAAAATAAATAAACCTGTGAATCTGGAAATTTGATGCCGCTTCATGAAAGCCATACACAAAGCAAATATTTCTAAAAATATATTTGCTAATGTTGTATAAATAATCGTTATTTTATCATCAGTAATCCAATAAACTATTAAAGCTAAGATAGACGTCACTAAAGCTATGACTATCAATTGATTAAACAATCTAATCTTAACAACATCTTTCCCAAAATCTGTTTCATCTAACCCAATATTTGAAACACTATCCCAAAATTTTCTTAGTAACATTTAATTTGATTCTACTGTATAATGCATAGGAATTTTTTGTACTTGCTCTCATTTAAATTTCCCCAAACATTAATAAACAAAAGTCATACTCAATTATGAATGACCTTCATTTATTTCACTATATTATGGTTTATAATGTTTAATTAACTTTCTGTAAAAGCAGTTTTCTATCATTTAGCCAATTATCATTCAAAGTCTGGTATTAACTATTTTAATAATCATTTGCTCACAATTTAGAAGATGCAAATATATAACTATTTAATTATATATAATTTATAAGAAATGTCTATATATATACAATTTCTTAAATTTTAAAAATAGAAATTAGAATAAGTTATAATCTTCCAATTTCGCTAAACCTAACAGTTGGTTAGCCAATAATTAATCTTTAAAAAAAATCACATTCAATTTTAATATTAATTTTATTAGTTTTAAGTTGAAAATAAAATTCATATTTACCAAACTAACTAAATTAACAATGAAAAATAAATTAGGAAGTATCTTTACATATATTGCTCAAATTGGTGTATTAGCCTTTGGGTTTGCCTACTTTTTCAAAACCTCATTCATGCCATATCATGGCGAAGCAATTGGTATGACTTGGGATGAAGTCCCTTATGATTTTCAAAGATTAATATGGACATATATGAAAGCTGCAAGTGGCGGTTGGATTGCTTTAGGCTTAATTTTTATTTATTTACAATATAAATTTAATCAAAACAAAGAAGTTTGGATTGCTCGTCTCATCTTATTTGGTGGTTTCATATTTGGTGCCGTTTCCTTTCATGCAGCACTTGGTCTAAAATTAACAACACCTGCAAACGCTCCTGTAATGCCTGTCGTTATAATATTTGCCTTTCTATTAGTCGGCTTTTATTTTAATAATAAATATGCGAAAAGCGAGGATTAAAAAGCATATT
>CAZEOC010000190.1:0-7301 GCA_964513525.1 uncultured Saprospiraceae bacterium
TGATTATTTACTATTAGATGAGCCGACTAACCATTTAGATATAGAATCTATTATTTGGTTAGAAAGTTTTTTGAAAGATTATGTTGGTGCTGTAATTACAATTTCTCATGACAAGACGTTCTTAGATAATATTACTAAAAGAACTGTTGAAATAGAACTTGGAAATATCTATGATTATAAAGCTAACTATACCAAATTCAAAGTTTTAAGAAAAGAAAGAAAAGAACTTCAAGAATCTGCCTTTAAGAATCAACAAAAAATAATTGCTGAAAAAGAAAGAACGATTAGTCGATTTATGGCGAAAGCGAATAAGACTAAAATGGCTCAATCAATGCAAAAGCAATTAGATAAAATGGAGCGTATTACAATTGATACGGAAGATACAAGTGCAATGAAACTTCATTTTCCACCTGCTCCTCGTTCTGGGCAAGTTGTTTTGGAAATTAAAGATTTGATTAAGCAATATGGTAATTTGACTGTAATGGACCAAGTGGAATTCAAAATGGATAGAGGTGACCGAGTTGCTTTTGTTGGTCAAAATGGACAAGGAAAAACAACACTTTCTAAAATTATTGCTCAGCAAGAATCACTTACTGACGGTCAATGTAAATTGGGGCATAATGTTCAAATAGGGTATTATGCACAGAATCAAGCAGAATCTCTACATCAGAATTTAACTATTTTGGAAACATTAGAAAATATTGCTCCTGCTGATATGAGAGTTAAAGTACGTTCTATTTTAGGGGCTTTTATGTTTAGTGGAGAAGATGTAGATAAGAAAGTAAGTGTACTTTCTGGAGGAGAAAGAGCAAGATTAGCATTAGCAGGTTTATTACTGAAACCCTTTAATTTACTAATTCTTGATGAGCCAACGAATCACTTGGATATGATTTCTAAAGAAGTTTTGAAGAATGCTTTAAATCAGTTTGAAGGTTCATTAATCGTTGTTTCTCATGATAGGGATTTCTTACAAGGCTTGACAAATAGAACATTAGAATTTCGAGATAAACAATTATTTAACTATATTGGTGATGTTTATGCTTTTTTAGCAAAGCGTAAAATGGAAAATATGAGAGAGGTAGAGAAAGCTACCGTGAAAACCCTGTCACAAAAAGGTAAGTTTGAAGATAAATCAAAGGTTAAAAAAGAATTATCTTATGAAGAACAAAGGGTATATCAGAAAGAATTGAGACGTTTTGAAAAAGCTGTCCAAAATTCTGAAAAGAAAATTGAGAATTTAGAATCAAAAATTCAAACTATTGAACTGAAAATGGCAAAACCAGAATTTTACGGTTCAGATGATGAAACGACTATTATTGCTAATTATCAAAAATTAAAAATTGAATTAGAGCAAATAATGGAAAAATGGGAAAATGCACAAATTAGTTTGGAGGAATTTTTAGAAGCAAATTCTTAAATAATTCATACCAAATATTAAAAACAAAAAGCCCAGAAATAACTAAATTACAGTTCTATGAAAGTAACACAACGATTTATAATAATATTAATAGGAGTTTTAATTCAGGTTAATTTATTCAGTCAATCAGATGGAATAAATGCTTTTAATTTTGATTTTTATCAAAAAACAAGTCAAGTCGATCCATCTGAAAATATCTTTTATTCTCCTTTAAGTATTGCTACTGCTTTTTCAGTTCCTTATGCTGGTTCAGAAGGATTAACTAAAACTCAACTTGAAAAAGTATTTCGTTTTGATGATAATTCTAAGCGAAATTTGAAAGATTATTATAAATTAACAAATCGTTTAGAAAGAGCTGATGATGTAAATTTAAGAATTGCTAATAGTTTATGGATTGAAGAATCAATGCCTTTTGATAAGTCATTCTTAAGAACTACAAAAAATCTAACTGGTAGAGAAAATATTTACCAAACTTCGTTTGTGAAAGATTCTGAAACTGTAAGAGGAAGGATTAATAGCTGGGTGAGTAATAATACAAATGGTTCAATTCGTTCATTGCTTGATAAAGGTAGTTTGAATGCTTTTACCAAATTTGTTATGGCAAACGCCATATATTTTAAAGGAAATTGGGAAATTCCTTTTGATAAAGAATTGACTGCTACAAATGAATTTTACGGCTTAGATGGCTTAGCAATTCCAACTCAATTTATGACTAAAAAGGTTGAAAAACACCGATATTATGAAGATGATGAAGTTCAAGTCGTAGAATTAGGATATGAAGATCGTGATATTTCAATGGTTGTAGTCTTGCCAAGATTTGCTAATAATTTTCAAAAAATTCAGAATAGTTTATCTACTTCTAAGTTTAATAAATGGATGGAGAATATAGCTCCTCGTCCAGTAGTTGTTACTATTCCCAAGTTTCAAATGAATATTAAATATGATTTGCGTTCTACTTTACGTAAAATGGGATTAAAAGAACCTTTTACAGAGAATGCAAATTTTAGTGAAATGTCTAAAATCCCTTTAAGGGTTTCAAAAGTAGTTCATCAAGCATTTTTACAAGTTGATGAAATAGGAACGGAAGCTTCTGCTTCGACTTCAATCATTGGTGTTCCTAAAGGTAATTTAAATCAAAAACCTGCATTTTTTAATGCTAATCAACCGTTTTTGTTTTTTATAGTTGATAGAAATAATAACACAATTTTATTTACTGGGAGATTGACAAAACCAAATTACGAGGATGCAAAAGAATATTCTGATAAACAACCAGTTAGATTTCCTGTATTACCAATTCCTGAAACAGATGAAGTGCATTGGGTGAAAAAAGGAGAAACTTTATATGCTGTTGCAAAATATTATAATGTACCTGTAGAACAAATTGTAAGTTTGAATCAATTAAGCTCAAACAGTCTTCAAGTCAACCAGAAACTGTTAATTAAAGAAGGGACAAAAAGTATAACTGAAACGATAAAACCTAAACCAAAGGATAAACTTCCTGAGGTATCACCAACAAATAATAAAAAGAATGTAGTTCATAAAGTAGTAAAAGGAGAAAGCCTTTTTGCAATTTCAAGAAAATATAAAATTGGAGTTGATGAAATCAAAGGTTTAAATAGTTTGAGTTCTAACGTTTTATCTATTGGACAAGAATTATTAGTAAGTAAAGGAACGGTTAATCAGCCCAAAGGAAAAGCACCTAAAAAGGAAACTGTATTTACTCAAAAAGGAATTGATAAGTATATTGTTAAAAAAGGAGATACTTTATGGAAAATTGCTAATTCAAATAAAATATCAGTTGATATGATTAAAACATTGAATAATATGAACTCTAATGTTATCAGTATTGGACAACAATTGATTATAAATAATTAATAATAAGTATTCGGTCATAAATAAATCGAAATTAATTGTACTTATTTGTGAGCGGTTACTTAATTTAATTTAAATGAGAAATAGAGCCTTACAAAATCATTTTGTGAGGCTCTATTTTTTTATATATTTAATAATCCTATTAAGAGAGTAATATTAATTCAAAAAAAGTAATAATTTTAATGTTCATTCTTTCTGAACAAGTAAACCTTATATACCTTTACAATTTATTAATTATAGTTTAAGTACCTGGGCATAATTAAACGGGTATAAATAACGCAGTTGTTTTTTTGCTATACGAATTTATAAAAATGTGAGCATAGCCGAGTTATATGAACATTTTTTAAAGAAGTATAGTGAAAAAATGATTCATCCCGATTTTTATCGGGAGAACAAGTTAGAATACTTGGATAATTGTGTTCAAGTACTTAATTACAAGAAAAAAATTATGAGTAATCAGCAGAATTCAACAATAATGAAAATGTTTGTCTTAGTAGCCTTTTTTATTCTACTTTTTGGTGGTTCAGCAATTTATGCTGCAATGCATGCAAAATCTTTAAAGGCAGAATTGACTGAAACAAAAGCGGCTTTGGAATTATGTGAAGAGGGAAAATAATTTATATATTCTAAGAAGACAGCTCAAAACAAAAAATCCGATACATTAAGTATCGAATTTTTTGTTGTTTTATTTATTAATCTTAATATTTGTCCAGATTATTTATCGTTTAAGGACTTTTATTTTATAAGATGTAATACCAACATTTAAAGTGATAAAATAACTGCCAGCAGGATAGTTCGTCAATTCAGAAATAAAAATTCTATTCATTTTATTTTCTTCAATTTTTTTATCTATATCAGCAATTGTTTGCCCTAGAATATTCGAGATATTAATATTAATATTAGCATCTTTTTTACTATAAAACAATAAATCAAAAACTTCATCAAAAGGATTAGGAATCACAATCGGATATTTTGATTTAGCATTAAGGTCAATAGAAGTTGAACCCGATAAGATTTGATATGCCTTAACCATATTAGGAATTCCATGTCCAAGTGAATTATTGGGATTGTAAGCCAAATCTCCACTTGCTTCAACTGCTCTAATGATTTCCATATTATTTTTATTAGGAAACGCTTGCCACAATGAGGCAACCATTCCTGCCATAACTGGAGCTGAAAAAGAAGTACCATTTACAGAATCTACTTTGTAAGTAGGTGTTCCAACCACTGTTTTATAACCTCTTGCAGACACACTTGGTTTAGTTCTTCCATCTCTTGTTGGACCAAACGAACTAAAAGCCGCTTTTCTTTCATTTGCATCAACTCCACCAACTGCCATTATACTATCAGCATCAGCAGGAGCACCAACATATCTCCAACTATCATTACCACTATTACCAGCAGAATTAACAACTAAAATACCTTTACTTGCAGCAATATCTGCTCCTTGACTGATTCTTGCTGTGTTTCCGTCCATATCTTGATAAGAATAAGACATATAAGGTTTGTTGAAATTAGTATAACCCAAAGATGAATTGATGACATCAACACCCAAACTATCAGCATATTCAGCAGCTGCAATCCAATTATCTTCTTCTATTCTTAATTCGGTGCCTACTTCTTCTGTTCTTAAACAAACCATTGTTGCATCTGGAGAAGTACCAATTAACATTCCGGGTAAATTAGAAGTAATTGTAGAAGCTACATTAAAACCATGACTGGACGCTTCGTATGCCCAATTATCATTATCAACAAAATCTCTACTTTTTAAAAGATTGTTTTTTGTTCTTAATGAATCGAAAAATGGGGAAATATCTAAATTAACAAAACCGCCATCTAAAACTGCAATCATCATTCCGTCACCACGATAACCCATATCATGTAGTAAATGACCATTTAACATAGAAATTTGATTCCAACCGTAACCATAATGATTATTAATTTTTGGATATTTTGAAGAACGATCTCTATTCCTCTTTTTTCTCATTGGACGAGGTTTTTTAAATCGTCCTGTTGGTTCAACCTTTTTTACAAATGGTAATCTTTTGATTTTTTGAAAGGCTCTTTCATCTTCAACCAAAACAGTAACTGCATTAAACCATTTAGAGGTTAAATAAACTTTTCCACCTAATTTTTTAATCGCATTAACATAATCAGGGTTTACGGGTAAATCATTTATATCAATTGAAATACCTTGTCTTTTACGACGTTCAATTGATCTTGGTGATAAGAACTCTTGTGGTTGTAATATACTGTAAGGTGTATTTTTTTTATCAGTGAATTGAACCCAATATTTATTGAGAGCTTGTCCTGACATTTCAAAAGTGAAAAAAGCTAAAATTATAATAATACTATATCTCATGTTTCATTTTTTTGGAGTAAAAGTTTGGTAGGTTATTACTTCAATGCTAATTATAACTATTTACTACCATTTTTAATATGAATCCTTTTTCAGCCTTTTCTTCCCAAGTTAAACCATCACATGCAGAAAGATTTCCTCCACATTGTGTATCTAAAATCATAACTTTCTTTTCAATTAAGCCGATTGTTCTTGAATATTTTTCTTCAACATATCTACGTTCAATAAGGTTTTCATCGTCCGCATGAATTACCGAAATAACGTCATTAAAAGTTTGATTCCCTATGTCTATACTTGTTTGATTTGACTTGACTTTTGATTCCCAATTTTTAAATATGTTTAAAGTTTCACCTCTAACTGAAGCAATAACATTTTCATCATTAAATAAACGATTTCCATCCCAAGTACTATCTATTTTTATTGGAAATACTAATTTTGTAAATGGTAAATTATCTTCTGTTTTGATTAATGCTGATTCAGTTTGTACAGCAGAATAAACTGCTTCTAATTGCCATGGTTCAGTCGCATGATTTCGAGTTTGATAATGAATAACATAAACCGTTCTCCCTGAATTATCAATTAACGTATCAACAATTTCTTCTTGTATTTGATAAGAATTGGTATCGATTAATGTATTTCCATTATCAGGATCATAGGTAATAGAATCTACATCATAAATGATATATTTTCCTACTGATAATGGATAATAATCATAACCATAATCAATATCAATTTGTTCTATTGTACTATCCGTTGAACAAGCTGCGATAAGTAATACAAAAAATAATAAACTAAAGTATTTCATATTTAAAACAAATCAAAGTTGAAGTAATATTAAATAAAATTAATAAAATACGTCAAAATATTATATATCAACTCTGAATCTTAAATTGATACGTCTTGAGGTTAGATAATTAGGTATTGCATATTGTTGAGCAAAAATTGTTTTTACCCAAGTATTTGATGCTGTATTTTGAACGGCTAATAAATTGAAAACTTCTAAACTTACCCAAGCTTTACGAATATGTCTTAATGAACTTGTTGTTTGCCATCGTTTACCTTTCATTTTATCCCATAATAAATAAGAAAATCCTATATCAACTCTATAATAAGGATTAAAACGATAAGTATTACGATAAATTACATTATCATCGGGTAAACCAAAAGGCATTCCTGAAGTTACTGTTAAATTTAAGTTCATCTTAAAGTTTTCATTCTGAGGTAGATAATCTTGAAATAACATTGATAGAGAAAATAATTGATCCGTTGGACGAGCAACATCTGCAACTTGCATTGTATCATTTGGTCTTCCTGCAACTCTTAACAAATGCTGAACATCTGTGAACTTTTCTCTTGTTCTTAAGAATGATAAATTTACCCAAGATTCTGCTCCAGGTACAAACTCGCCATTAATTCTCAAATCTAAACCTGTTGCATAACCTGTTGCATTGTTTTCACCATAATAACGAATTCTAACATTGTCAATATCATAAGCGACTAAATCCCAAAGATATTTATAATATGCTTCTGCTATAAATCTAAATTCTTTTTCTTTAACTGCAAAATCCCATGTTCCTCCACCTAAGACATGAAATGATTTTTGTGCTAAAACATTAGTATTAACAACACCTTGCTGATTTCTTAATTCTCTAT
>CAZEOC010000191.1:0-7273 GCA_964513525.1 uncultured Saprospiraceae bacterium
TGAATAATAGACAAAGCAGGGGCTTCTCTTATATCATCAGTATTAGGTTTGAAAGCTAACCCCCAAATTGCAAAAGTCTTATCTTTCAGTTCTCCACCAAAATACTTTTGTAGTTTATCAACTAAAATAGACTTTTGAATACGATTAACATTTAATACCGATTTCAATATTTTAAAATCATAATTATATTCATCCGATGTTTTGACTAATGCTTGAACATCTTTCGGAAAACAAGAACCGCCATAACCAACTCCGGCAAATAAAAATCTTTTACCTATTCTACCATCAGAACCAACTCCTCTGCGTACCATATCTACATCCGCTCCAACTTTTTCGCACAAATTTGCAATTTCATTCATAAACGAAATTCTTGTGGCTAAATAAGAGTTTGCTGCGTATTTAGTTACTTCTGCAGAACGTTCATTCATTATTATTATCGGATTTCCTTGGCGAACAAACGGCGAATACAATCGCTCCATTGTAGTCTTAGCTTTAGCAGAAGATGTACCAATAACTATCCTATCAGGTTTCATAAAATCATTAACCGCAACACCTTCTCTCAAAAACTCTGGATTAGAAACTACATCAAATAAATTTCTATCTAAATTTTTCTCTAATATTGCCGTTACTTTATCTGCAGTGCCGACTGGAACTGTACTTTTATTAACGATAACTTTATATTCTGTAATCATTGTAGATAGTTGCTCTGCAACACCCATTACATAAGATAAATCTGCTGCACCATCACCACCTGGAGGTGTCGGTAAAGCTAAAAAGATAATTTCCCCATGTTCCACTCCTTTAGCCAAGTCTGTAGTAAACTTTAATCGACCCTGCTTTGTATTTCGTTTTACTAATGGTTCTAAACCTGGTTCATAGATAGGCACTTCGCCATTCAACATCCGGTTTACCTTATCTTCGTCTATATCAATGCATAATACTTCATTGCCTGTTTCAGCAAAACAAGTTCCTGTTACTAAACCAACATAGCCTGTACCAACTACTGTAATATTCATAATTAAATTATCAGAAGTTTTTTTGATAATAATTTATCATTACACTTCTATTTTTTATATGGCTTCGCCGTCAATAAGTCGCAAATGACTTGAAGTCTAATTTTTTTAATAAGTTCATTTTCAAAAAAAACATTGAAAATGATTTTTGTCCGTTAAGGACGAATTCAAAAGTTATCAATTGTTTTAGTAATTATATTTACTAATAATATCTTTCTATACTGATCTTGTTAGAAGCTTTTTATCAATTTCCATTTTTAAGGAATATCCAATAGTTTCTAATTGTATCACTACTTTTTCTTTACCCTGATACTCTACTAATTTACCTTTCAAACCAGCAAGATTACCATTTTTAATTACAACATCTTCACCTTTATGAAAAGTGTTAACATCTGCTTCTACTGTATCTTTCTCTTGTAATACCTTTCTTAAAATTTCTATTTCAATATCAGGTATCGCAATTAAATCTTTCCCTATTTTTACAAATCTTGAAACATTATCTGTTTCTAAAACACGAACATACTCACTTTTAATAATCTTAACAAATAAGTAGCAATTAATTAGAGGAAGCTCTGTTTTTCTGATTTTCCTCTCATATTTCCGAATCACTTTTTGTAATGGTAAATATGTTTCAATACCTTTTTTAACTAATTGTTTTTGTGTTGATTTCTCCTTTTTGAAGCCAACATATATAGCAAACCATTTTGGTATCTCATCATTAAGTTGATTAATTGAAATTGACATCTTAAGTCTTTATTTTATAATCGCCAATAAGTAATTTCATCATTAGGTTTACTATAAATGGCTTTTAAATCCATTAGAATTGGATTTTCAGCCATAATTGACTTAAAATATGAAACAGTTAAATCCTTATATTCATCATGTGAAACAGCTACAACAACTGCATCATAATTTTTATTTAGAGTATCAATCAGTTCTATTCCATAAGTCTGAAAAACATCTTCTTTTTCTGCACATGGATCAACTACATCTACTGATACTTCAAATTGATTCAATTCTTTTATTAAATCAAAAACTTTAGAATTTCTTATATCAGAAATATTTTCTTTGAAAGTAATTCCTTTGATTAATATTCTTGATTGTTGCGGAATTTTTCCTGACTTAATTAATAATTTAATCAACTTATTTGCAACAAAATTTGGCATTCCATCATTAATTCGTCGTCCACTTAAAATAACTTGTGGATGATATCCCAACTCTTTTGACTTATGAGTTAGATAGTATGGATCTACTCCAATACAGTGTCCGCCAACAAGTCCTGGATAGAATTTCAAAAAGTTCCATTTAGTAGAAGCAGCTTTAATTACTTCTTGTGTATCTATTTTCATTCTATCAAAAATCATTGCCAACTCATTCATGAATGAAATATTCAAATCTCTTTGAGTATTTTCAATAACTTTTGCAGCCTCTGCAACTTTAATAGAAGACGTTTTATAAACTTCTGCCTTGATAATTAGACTATAAATTTTATATAGGTCATCTAAAGCTTTATCATCTGAACCAGAAACAATTTTAGTAATTGTATCAATTGTTCTCGTTTTATCGCCTGGATTAATTCTTTCAGGAGAATAACCAATCTTAAACTCTCCTAACTTTAATCCTGATATCTCTTCTAAAATTGGTAAACAATCTTCTTCCGTACAACCTGGATAAACCGTAGATTCATAAACTACATAATCCCCTTTTTTCAAAACTTTTGCTACACTTTTTGTAGCAGCTTTCAATGCCGATAAATCTGGCACTTTATAATCATTTACTGGTGTTGGGACAGTGACTATATATAAATTCACATCTTTCAAATCTTCCAATGAAGCTGTAAATAAAATACTTTTATTAAGAAATAAATCTTTATCTATTTCTTGTGAAGGATCAATTTGTTCCTTCATCATCGCTATTCTATCTCTATCAATATCAAATCCAACAACCTCAAAATATTTTGCAAATTCTAAAGCTAAAGGCAAGCCAACATATCCTAAACCTAACACTGCAACTTTTGCTTCTCTATTTAATAATGAGTTATAAATACTCATCCGCTAATCGTTTTTCCATAATAACAAAGGTTCCATTTCGAAGTCTTCATCACCAAGTTGTTTGAAATCTTCTACACTGTATGCTAAATATCTTACTTTTCGATTAATCATTTCCTCTACTTTATTAATCAATTCTACTAAATAAGCTCTATCAACATCTCCTACAAATATTAAATCAATAATATTGCTATCCAATCCTCTTGCAAATTTCCCAACTAAGTAAACATATTTCAGGTCGCCTAATCGTTTTGCAACATTGCTAATGATTCTATCAATACCAACATACTTTAAAACGATACTATGAATTTCGTCATATAAAGGATGTTCTGTATTTGCTTGGAATATTTTTTTATTTCCTTTCATTGAAGAAGATAACATTCCTGCTTCTTCAAATTTATTCAATTCTACTCGAATTGAATTTGAAGAATCACCAAATTCTCCCTCCAATCCACGAAGATAGGAAGTAGTCGTACTATTCAAAAAGAACTTTAATAGTAACTTTATTCTTGTTTTTGATGATATTAGTGTCTCTATCATAATTAATATTGAGTAGCAAAATTACTCAATAAGTATATACGAAGCAAGTCAAGAATAAAAGTTTATTTTTAATTAATAGTAAGATGAGATGATTTCAAGACGAAAACAAGACAATATTAATAGCAAATGGTATGAATTTTAATATAATTCTGAATTTTAATCATACTTGGAAGATAATTTGGCATATTAGAATAAATAATAATGCAACAAATCAAATAATATGACAATTCGTAGACTTTTTTATTTTATAATTAACATTCAGTTAACATTGGAACAAAAAGTTTATAATTGAAATAATCGAGTCAATAAATGGGACAAAGATGAATCTATTTTAACATTTAACTATTATTTGTTAAAAATAAATCAAGTAAAATCTCAGCACCTGAAAAAGGGGTAATTTCTCCTTGTTTAACTTTTTGTTTAATTTCCGATAATTTATTTTTAACTAATATATTTTCATTAAATCTACTCGTAAGTTTATTTGCAATTGTTTCATTCAACCAATATTGAGATTGGTTTTCTCTATGTTTTTCAAAAAAACCATTTTGAATCATGAAATTATGATATTGCTTAATTTTTTTCCAAATCTCCGTAATTCCAATATTATTAATTGCAGAACAACACATTGCCGTAGCTGCCCAATTACTTTCTTTTTTTGGAAAAAGATGTAAACCATTTCGATAAGCTCGACTTGATTCTTTTGCTTTATTAATATTTTCTCCATCTGCTTTATTTATAGCAATTAAATCAGCCATTTCTACTACGCCTCGTTTTATCCCTTGTAATTCATCCCCAGCATTTGGTAATAAGAGTAATAAAAAGAAATCTACCATAGAATGTACCGCAGTTTCGGATTGACCAACACCTACTGTTTCTATAAAAATAATATCAAAACCAGCAGCTTCACATAATATAATTGTTTCGCGAGTTTTCCGTGCTACACCACCTAAAGAACTTCCAGCTGCCGACGGACGAATAAAAGCATTTGAATTATTAGATAATTGTTCCATTCTTGTCTTGTCTCCAAGAATACTTCCGTGACTCAATTGACTTGTCGGATCAATAGCTAATACCGCTAATTTTGAATTCAAATCATTTGTTACCAAACTCCCAAGTGTTTCTATAAATGTACTTTTTCCAACTCCTGGAGTTCCTGTAATACCTATTCGTAAAGCATTACCTGAATACGGTAAACATCTCTTAATAATTTCTTGAGCTAATTCTTGATGAACTGCATTATTACTTTCGATAAGTGTAATCGCTCGACTTAGAACAATTCTATCTCCATTCAAAATTGCCTCAACATAATCTTCAACAGTTAATTTTTTATATTTTTTCCGTTTGAAATTCTGATTAATTACACTGGGCAATTTATCTCCTCCTTTTTGTATGTTTAAATGTGATTTCATTCCATTATTAATTACTTCAATCTGTATTAATGAAAAACTAAGTTCTTAAATAATTATTGAATTAATAACTTTACGATTAATTATTCATAAAATATAAGCTCAATATGGCTAATGAAAAGTTTGAAGATTTTGGATTTGGAGAAAAATGGACGAATCGAGTTGGTCGTTTTATAAAACCTGATGGTTCTTTTAATGTTGAACGAACAGGTAGCAAATGGTCAGATTTGCATTTGTACCAATCTCTTGTTACAATGCCTCGGTCAAGTTTTTTCATCTTAGTGATTTGCTTTTATATTTCTGTAAATGCTTTTTTTGGAATTCTTCATCTATTAGTTGGGATAGAAACCTTATCTATTCCTAAAAACGAATCTATATTTTTAGACTTTGCCGATTCATTTTTCTTTAGTGTACAAACTTTTACAACGGTTGGTTATGGTACAATTAGTCCGATCGGTTTTTGGGCAAATGTCATTTCAGCCTTGTGTGCCTTAGTTGGTTTAATGAGTTTTGCCTTAGCAACAGGATTATCTTTTGCTCGTTTCGCAAGACCAACAGCTAAAGTAAACTTTAGTGAAAATGCCTTAATTACTTCTCACAAAGATGGAAAAGCATTTATGTTCAGAATGGTGAATGCTCGAAAAAGTCAATTAATGGATTTGTTTATACAAGTGACTTTCACTTATATAGAAACAGATGAAAAAGGAATTTCCAAAAGAAGGTTTGAACGTTTGAAATTAGAAAGAGATAGAGTGTACTTATTTCCTTTGAATTGGACTATAGTTCATGAAATAGACAAAAATAGTCCATTTCGGGATTGCAATTTAGAGAAAATGAAAAATATTGATGCTGAAGTCCTTATTGCTTTAAGTGCTTTTGATGTTACTTTTGCACAGCAAGTTCACACAAAATATTCTTATACTTATGAAGAATTTATTACTAATGTAAATTTTGCACCAATGTATTATACAGATGAATTTGGTAAAACTATATTAGAAATGGATAAATTAAATGCGATAAAATAACTTTCAATAATATTATAAATCATCATAAAAGCTTAAGGTAGTTCCATTAATAAATCAACAACTTTACGAACACCAGTTGTAGCACCTTCTCCAAAAATCGAAATATTATTAAAATCACTTTCTTTTACCTGAGGATTAGGGTCAATAAAAAACACAGGTGCATCTTTTGGTGCTTCATATACCAAATTTGCAGCGGGATAGACTTGCATTGATGTTCCAATTACGATTACATAATCTGTTATGTTGACCAACTTCAAAGCTAATTCAATCATCGGAACTGCTTCCCCAAACCAAACAATATGAGGTCTTAACTGACTTCCTTCATCACAGGTATCACCAATATTTAAATCAGTTGTCCAATCTAAAATTGTATTTGGATTTTCTGTACTTCTTACTTTTCTTAATTCTCCATGTAAATGAACGATTCTTTTACTTCCTGCTCTTTCGTGTAAATCATCAACATTTTGTGTAACTACGACTACATCATACTTCTGCTCTAACTCAACCAATGCCTTATGTCCTGCATTCGGTTCTACTTCAAATAATTGTTTCCTTCTTTGATTATAAAAATCTAAGACTAAAGCAGGATTTTTCTGAAAACCTTCTGGCGATGCAACTTCCATAACATCACGACCTTCCCATAATCCTCCAGCATCTCTAAATGTCTGAATACCTGATTCAGCACTCATTCCTGCTCCTGTTAAAACAACTATTTTTTTCATGTATAATAGACTTTATTCGCTTATATTGATTAAATCAAAACTATTAGAATTACTAATGAATATAGACTAATATGATTTATCACTACAATAAATAGTATTGAGTAATAATCAATAAAAATGAGCTAATACTATTTAAGTTTTTCTAAAACATCAAACTTAACCTCACCTATTATCATTCCTGCTTCTTTCATCCTATTAAAAATATCTCCACTTGTCAAATGAATCTGCATTAATATAATGTCATCAACTTCAAAAATCATAGTTACTTCATTTTCATCCTCAGCAGAATGAAAAAGATGCATTAATCGCATTCCTGCTGTTTCCCAACGAGGGTCATTCTTTTCAAAAAGTTTCTTCCAAGCAGTAAGGCTTTTCACTTTATGCTGTACTAATATGTACGTTTTTATTTTTTCAAACATCTTATATATTTTTGGTATGGCAAATTTACATTATTTTGATACAAAAAGAAAATTCATTTTCTTCTGTACATAAAAAAAGCGGTTGACTTTCGTCAACCGC
>CAZEOC010000192.1:0-7265 GCA_964513525.1 uncultured Saprospiraceae bacterium
TATTCTAATCTTTGTAAACCTTTTATTAGGATTGGAAAGGCTTCTTTTTTTCCAATATATCCAACAATTCCACACATAATGATTTAGTTGTAATATTATTAAATCTAATACCTTGATTGGTATTAATTATTAAATCAATAGATAATAATTTTTAATGATTTTATTTAGTTTTTACTAAGTAGTAAGGCAAGTGAATCTTAAAAGAAATGGAGTATTTCGTTTATTATTGTAGTTGTTATTAAGAGGTAGTTTGATTAAACTACCTCTTACTTTACTAAGTTTATTCTTAAAATGTTTCGTCTTCTTATTTAAAGTTATAAATAAATAACGAAAAATGTTTAATCAAGTTTTGTATAAATCAAATTTAATTTGATTGGATGAGTCGTATTATTCGCACCACCTAAAATTACTCTACTGGCAACTTGTGATTTTGGATATACGGATAAGTAAATAGCATCTTCATCTGTTGTACCATCAACCATTTCTTGGAAATGCCCTGAAATATTTAATCTATAAACTAAATAGTCTATTCCATCTATAGTTTCTGTTTCATATCCACCACCGAATAAGTCAAAACCTCCTGCTATAGAAAAAGATGCTGCTACATCTTGTACAATGATTAATTCATCATTAAGTTTTTCTAAAGCAATTAACCGTTGAGAAATAGGAAAGGTTACAAGATCATCAGTATTAGCAACTTTTATTTCTAACTCTGCTTTGTTGATGATATTTCCTGCAAGGTTTTGTACATAAGGAAAGCTTACTTTCGTAAATAAACCTTCCATTCCTTGTATATAAGTTAGAGTATCTGTCTCATTATTCATATATGCTTTGACAGGAGCATCAACTCTTGCATTGCCAACAATTTCTCTGTTATTATTTAAATAAACAGATTTTGCTGAACTAATATTTATGCTGAAAATAAATCTTTTAGGAACATCGACTAAGCCTTCAAAAACATTATCATCATCAAAAAGACTATCTGTTTGAGTATAAAAAAGTGTAATATAAGAACGTGCCAAATCAAAACTAATCATTGCATCATTTGTAGCTGCGCCTTTTATTTCAACACCTCTAAAATAGTCTAAGAAATCTTCGATACTTCCCATTTGATCAGAACTATTTAGAAATTCATTTCCAATTTCATCTGATAAAGGGACTCTTAACTGAGCAGCAATACGCGTTTCAACGATTGTATCACTTTGTGGTACTTTTACAGTTAATGAATCTTCATAATTCGGTTCAAATGTTTTTTGTCCTAATACAGCTCCTGCTTGAAATTGACGATTAGAATAATAAGTTTCTGAAGCATCCATAACGTCAGACAAGCGAGAAATGATAATCGTTTGAGTCGAATTTATATTACCATAATGTCTTGTTATGTCATCATCATATGGTAAAGACAAAATAACAGAATCTAAAACAGAATTAGAAAAATCTGGAGAAGCCGTAACTAAAAGAGCTTGTGCGTAAGATATTGCTGTAGAATTTCCGAAAATAGGATCATCCAATCTTCCAACAAAATAGTTTGGTAATTGTAAAGATGACTCTTGTGTATAAGTTCTTACAGAATCTCCTTTTATAGTAGTTGTAAGCAAACTTATTGAATCAGTATATTGAACATTTACGCCATCTTCTGGTGGTAAAACTTCTTCTCCTATTAGTGAAGGTTTCGTACAAGAATCGTTTAATAATACAACGGTTGCAAGTATTAAAATGACACTAAGTTGTGTCATCTTTTGAAATAATTTCATGTAGTTTTTTAATTTTCAGTTATGCCTTGAAAGAGCAGTTTTATATTCTCATTCAAATAACGACGGGAAAAAGTCAAGTAATTCACTTAACTTTTTCCCATCATTTATAGTAGCAATTAGAATTCATGTTCATTCTTAAAGTAAACAATGTTTAAGTATTACGAATGAAATCGTTTAATTGCTTCCTTTAGATAAAATTTATATCTATTCTTCTGTTGATTCTTCTTCCTCTTTTTCTAATAAAGATTTAAAGAATTCCATATAAGCTGGTAAATAAACTTTAGGATCAGAATCTACATATTCTAAAACTGGAAGACCCTTTTCTTTTAGAGCTTCTGTTTCTTCTCCTACAAGACTTTCGCTACCAACGATTAAAGCATCAGAGAAATTAGCAGCACCTTCATGTACTTTAATTTCACCATCTTTTTTATAAGCAGCTAAATCATCTTCAGTCAAAGCATTAATTGAAGCTTTTGATAAGAAATCATCACCAAAACCATCAGTTAAAGCCTTATCATATACAGAATATACAACTTTAGAATCTCTGAACAATGGTTCGTTTTTGTAAGCTGTCTTGATGTATAAAGGTACAAGACTTGTCATCCAACCATGACAGTGAATAATGTCTGGCGGCCAACCAAATTTCTTAACGGTTTCTACAACACCCTTACAGAAAAATACCATTCTGTCTTGATTGTCATCAAACGGTTGACCTTCGTCATCCGTGAAAACAGATTTGCGTTTGAAGAAATCTTCATTATCTAAAAAATAAACTTGCATTCTTGCACCAGGCAATGAAGCAACTTTAATTATTAATGGAAAATCGTCGTCATCTACAATGATATTCATACCCGATAATCTAACAACTTCATGTAATCGGTGACGACGTTCATTGATTGTTCCGTATTTAGGCATCAAAATTCGGATTTCCATTCCCTTTTGTTGTACGTACTGTGGTAACTTTCTCGCTATCTCTGAAACCTCTGAAAGGGCAGTATATGGATTCATCTCCTGCGTAATAATCAGGACTCTTTTTTTCGACATATATATTTTCGAATTTATATGATTCCGTAATGGAAGGATATTATTTTTCTAATAGGCTGCAAATTTACCAAAAAAAAAACAGATTATTAGTAAATATTCTTTTTAAGACATTTTTTTAACGCTAAGATGTTTTCTTGATTTTTAAATTTCTATTGACTGAAAACCAACGCTTTACAAATTATGCTTTTATTTTCCTATTCCTAATGAATTATAATTTCCTGATTTCCAATATAAAATAATTTGTTTAGGTGATGAATAAATTATGTTTTGTAATGATTTGATAATCAAAGTGATTCTGTTTTTATGAAAAATTAAAAAGGAATTAAAGATATATTGTTAAAATTGTAATATATTATTTCTAATTTGTGACGTTGTAAGCTTAAATCGTCTTTAGATTGTTTTGGTGGAAATATGTACTGTTTAATATTATTAATAATCGATAATTTTTCCATTTTTTATGGATAAAGATTGAAGATGAACAAATCAATAAAAAAATTAAATATTAATATGAAAAGAATCATGACTTTAGGAAGTGTTCTGATATTGTTATTAACGACAATTACAGTAAATGCTCAAGTTTCTACATTAATTTTAAATTATGAAAAATCGTGTTTTGGAGAGAATGAACCTTTGCCTGCACGAAAGAATTTTGTAATCACAGGCGTTATTAATTCCAATATTCCTTACGTTGAGGTTGAAATTTATGACGAAAAGCACGATGATGATGATTCTCCTGTTTATGCGGCATTTTGGAAAAGTGAATTGAAAAGTACATCAACAAAATTCACTGTTCCTATAAACCAAAAATTAAGACAAGGAAAAGCATATGATATTTTAATCAAGTATTATCGAGTATCATCTGAGAGTGAACAAGCAGTATTAAAAGGCGATATTATACGTACGCTTGATGCTTATATTGACCAATCTTATAAGCAGTCTTCTAATAAGGTAGAATTTGGGAAAAGTAGTAAGAAATTAATTGTGGATTTGAATAAAATTGTGACAACTGGAATGTCGCAATATCGTCATAGAACGAGTTTTACTTTTGAGTCTTTTTCTGATGTTGTGAAAATGAAAATTGACCAAATTGAAAGTCAATCGTTGAAAGAAGTTTCTAAGGCAAATGCTGGTGATAGTAAAGATGCAACAGTTAGAGTTGCATTTAGAGATAAATTATTATCAGAATTAAAAGAAATGTTGCATACAGAAGTCAATCAATATTTGAATCGTGAATTATACATTATGGTGGATGATAAATATATTGAAGATTATCCGACAGAGGAAGTTCAAAACTCATTACCAGTCAATATTGGTTATGGTGGCGCTTTATTAAATACAGATTTTGATGCTTTCAATTATGCTGCCGCACCTTACATTGGTCTTTCATTTCCTTTCGGGAAAGAAGGTAGTAAATTTAAGTTTTTACAACGTTCATCTTTGAGTTTCGGAGCTATTTTAGATAGAAACTTGATTGACCAAAATGATGTGAATTATACGGGACCAATTTTTAATGTTCCTGTTTATGGTGCATTAGGATACCGAGCTTTCCGTTTTATTCGAGTCAATGCTGGTGTAACGGTTTTAGAAGATGTTGCTACGTCAAATATTGAAGTATTTCCTTTTGTAGGAATCAGTGCTGAACTGAATTTATCCTTATCATTAGCAAAAGAGTAGTTTTTATGTATTGTTATACTGTTATATTATTTTATTGAATTTAATGTTATAATATAAGAGTATAACAATGCAACAGCAAAACAATTTATTTTAAGATGAAACATTCCATTTTTACAATTATTTTTATTGCGATTACTGTTTTTGCTTTTGGACAACAAGATGCTTTCGCTTGGCGAGTAGGTGCTTATGGCGGGTATAATATTTATAGAGGAGATTTGAATAGTGAGCTTAATGCTTTTGATATTCAACATCCTTTGAATGATTTTGCAAATACAGATTGGCAAGATTTATTATCTTATGGTGTAAGCGTTGAACGAAACTATAAAGGATTTGGTATCAAATTATTAGCAACGAAGGGCGTTTTTGAAGCAAATGATAGAGCTAAAAATTATTGGAATAATGACTTTTTAAATAACCCAAATTTTGCACGTTCTCTAAATGTACAAACACAATTATATGATGCGTCTTTGTTAGCGACTTTTTACACGGATAATGGTCGAATATTTTCTAAAAAAGCAATTGTAAGTCCTTACTTTTCTTTAGGTTTTGGAATGACACAGTTTGAAACTTTTGGTGATTTATATACTGGTAATAATCAACAATACTATTATTGGTCAGATGGGAAAATTTATAATGCTCCAGAGATGACTTTGCCACCGAGTATCACAGAACTGAGTCAGGATGGAGATTTTGAAACAAACTTAACCGAATTGAATACGGAAAGGATTGATTATAATACACTTGTCTGGAATATTCCTGTTGCTGTTGGTTTTAAGTTTCGCATATATGAACGGTTGAATTTGAATTTAGAAGTTTTAGGACGTTATGTGAATTCAGATTATTTGGATGATGTAAGTGGCAATTATCCAACGGCTTATGATAATCCGATTCAAGCTTATGCTTCGAATCCAAATGGACAAAATAAAACGCAACGTGGTGATGATGATGCAAATGATTTCTATGGAATGGTTTCTTTATCGTTGCATTATAATTTTGATCGCAAAAATGAAGATTTTATGCCACCGATTTTCTATTCCGCAGGAGCTGAAAATACAAAAGAAAGTTCGAATACTAATTCAGATTCAATTATAGTCGTAAAGAATATAAATAATGAAGTGTTAAGTACTTCAGGAATTGAAATTGGCGAAACTAAGGTGGACTCAATAGTAGTTGCAACTATACCGAAAGCAGTTGAAACAGAAGTTTTACCAATCAAAACAATTGAAGTTAAACGAACAAAAATAGATTCAATACTTTCTAAATCGGAAGTATTGAAAATGGAAAAAATAGAATTACAAACGGATACTTTGCAGAAAATTGCAAATGAAGTTGAAGTGACAATCAATGAAGCAATTACAAAAATTGAAACGACACCTACAACTTCGACTGTCAAAGAAACTCCCGTTGCATTTGAAATTAAAAAAGATAGTACGATTAAAATAGAGGAAATACCAACGACAAAAGTGGAAGTTGGAAATACTATTCTACAAAATTCAATTGATACGGTACAATTGACAGAATTGACAACAAAAACGATTGTTCTTGAAGAGCAAACTTTTTTAGAAGTACAAAAAACACGTTTAGAAGTTGCTAATTTGAATGAAGAAGCCAATGAATTATTGAATAATTATAGTATTGATAATAAAGACTCATTAGCGCTTTTGAATGAAAAAATAGAAGCGTTAGATACGAAATTAGAAGGTTTTCAACAATATCTAAATCAATTAGCGATTCAAGGAAATGCAGAATATGCTAAACCTGAAATTCAAGCAATTGAACGTTCAAATGAAGCATTAAGAACAGAAAATAATGCTTTGAAACAGAAGTATAAAGTCTTAGTTTTAGGAGAAGAAAATCCTGATGCAGTAAAAGCTGAATTAATAAAAATAAAGGCAGAAAATACAAGAAGTCAGCAGAAGATTGACGCTTTAGAGCGACAAATCACGGCATTAGAAGCAGAGAAGTTAACATTGGAAAATACCAATGTAAATGCTCAAACGCCAAAACCTACAACTTCGGTTACACCAAAACAGAAAGCAACTAAAGTTAAAATTGTACCTGCGGTCGTTCCGTCAAAAATAGAAACGGAAACTGTCGTTATACCTGAAAAATTAATGGTTTTAGATACCGTAATAATGAATAGTTTACCTGATTCGACCGCTGAAAAAATATTAGCTTATGATGCTAATATGAAAAAATTATCTACGGAATTAGAACGATTAAACACGACGGTTATTCCTGAAAAGGATAAAATAATTGATAGTTTGAAAATGAAAATGCAATATTTGCAAGGAGAATTAAATGGTGTGAAATCGTCAAATGCAGAATTAGCAAAAGTGTTTGAACAAAGAATTGGATTATTACAAAATAAGATAACTAAGATTGAACAACGAAGGGTAAAACCTACTATCATTGAAAAACCAATCATCGTAGAAGAAGTGATTGAAGTACCAATCAAAAATTCTGCTTCAATTATTGTAGAAAACTTCAAAAAGTCAAATGTATATTTTGATAATGGAAGTATTACGATTAAGTCGGAGTTTTACAATCGCTTGGATAGAGTTGGATTATTGATGATTCAAAATCCTGAATTAATGGTATTATTGAAAGGTTATACGGATAAATCTGGAAATCCAACGACGAATTTTAGATTGTCAAAACAACGTGCTGAAACTGTAAAGAACTATTTAGTTCGCCAAGGAATTCGAGGCGATAGAATTGATATTAGTTATTATGGTGATAATGCAGCTTCTGTTTCAAATGACCCTTTTTCAAGAAGGGTAGAAGTAGATT
>CAZEOC010000193.1:0-7254 GCA_964513525.1 uncultured Saprospiraceae bacterium
TTGTAAGAAGAAGAAGAGAAGGAGTAAGGCCAGGGGGGATTTTTGTTTTGTTTTTAGTCTTGAGTTTGGTTGGTGAGCGATTATCACAGAATTATATTTTATCACCTTTCTTTGGAATGATGTTACCAATTTTTATCATTTTACCAATTGGTTTCCTTTTGACTCAAAGAGCCATGAACGATTCAAAGTCCTTAAACATGGAAACTTATACTAACTTCTTTAGGAGAATTTATGGTTTCTTTAAGAAAAAGGATCTCTCCTAATTTCTCATTTTCAAAATAGTTATTTAAAAATTAATGTCTTATTTAATTATTTATTAATTACATTTAGTAAATAATTATAAAGTAAACTGATTAGTAGAATCTCACAAATCCCTACTAATCAGCCATATCTGTCAATAAATATTTTTTCAATATACTACAATTTAATGGTTTAGTGATCTTACTATTTGTGGTATAATGTAAAAACAAACTAAAGATAAAATATGATATTAGGTATACTTAAAGAAAGTGACCAACGAGTTGCTTTAGTACCTGCTCTGGTGAAAAAATTTCAAAAACTTAATTTTGAAATCTGGATTGAAAAAGGAGCTGGAGAAAGTGCCTTTTTTGATGACAATAATTATAAAGAAGCTGGTGCAATCTTAAAAAGTAAATCAGAGATTTTAACTAATGTTACTGTTTTAGTTACTATAGAACCTCCTTCTAAAAAAGAACTGCAAGAACTTTCAAAAAAAACTATTGTGATAAGTTTATTCGCTCCTTTTGCGAATGAATCAATTATTGAACAGTTAACTGCTTTTGACATAATTCCTTTCAGTTTGGATATGATACCTCGAACAACAATAGCTCAGTCAATGGACGTCCTTTCGTCTATGGCTTCAGTTGCAGGATATAAAGCAGTTTTAGAAGCTGCAAGTTATTTACCCAGATATTTTCCAATGTTAATTACTGCAGCTGGAAGTATTAAACCAAGTTCTGTTGTTGTTTTAGGTGCAGGTGTTGCGGGACTTCAAGCAATTGCAACAGCAAAACGCCTTGGAGCGGTAGTTCAAGCATCAGATCCCCGTACAGCTGCAAAAGAAGAAGTCTTAAGTTTAGGAGCAAAATTCATAGAAGTAGAAGGAGCAGAAGAGGATTTGAGCGCTGGCGGTTATGCTGTAGAACAGTCGGAAGATTATTTACGACGTCAAAAAGAATTAGTACAAGAAAGAGCAATGAAGGCAGACATTATTATTACAACGGCTCAAGTTAGAGGAAGAAAAGCTCCCATTTTATTGCCTAAAACAACAGTAGAAAAAATGAAAGCAGGTTCTGTTATTGTTGATTTAGCAGCTTCTACTGGTGGAAATTGTGAACTTACTGAAAATGGAAAAGTAATTCAACATAAAGGTGTTACAATAATTGGAGATTCTAATTTAGCTGCAAAAATGCCAACAGATGCCAGTTTTTTATTTGCTAATAATGTCCATGATTATATCAAGTTAATGGTTAAAGATGGGGTTATTAATTTAGATTGGGAAAATGAAATTCTTGATAAATCCTGTTTATTAGTAAACCGTGATTAAATTATTAGAATAACAGTTATTAAGTCTAATTATTAAAAAGCAGAATTCAAAAAAATAAATTATGGAAACAATATTAACCTTTTTGTTAGAGAATATTTTACAGATATATATTCTCAGTTTAGCTATATTTCTTGGTTTTGAGATAATTTCAAAAGTACCAACAGTATTACATACGCCGCTAATGTCAGGCGCAAATGCAATTAGTGGTATTATTATCGTTGGTGCAATTTTGCTTATTCGACAAACAGCATCAGATAATTATTTAGTTTTAACACTTGGTTTTTTAGGAATCATCCTTGGGATGATAAATGTAATCGGTGGATTTATGGTGACAGATAGAATGTTGGAAATGTTTAAAAAGAAGCGTTCTTAGTATTTTCAAAAATAAGTGAATGAGAATTTAAGGATTTTCATTATCTCAAAATCAAAAAAATGGATATTTCAATTATAGAATTAATATATTTCATTGGTGTTATCTTATTTATAATAGGATTGCGTCGATTAAGTTCACCTGACAGCGCAAGAAAAGGAAACTTATATGCTGCTGCTGGAATGGGACTTGGAATTATCGCAGCTTTAATTACCCCTTTAGGGGATGTTCCTAATAATTACCTATGGATTTTTGGAGGAATGGTTATTGGTGGTGGAATTGGTGTTTTTGCTTCAAAAAAAGTTGCTTTGACTGATATGCCTCAATTAGTTTCTTTATTCAATGGTTTTGGAGGTGCTTGTGCTGTATTAATTGCAACAGCAGAATTAGAGAAGATTTTTCATCCTAACTTTGAGATGACTACCACTGAATTAGCGACTATTTTATTTGCTTTATTTATAGGTGCCGTAGCTTTTACAGGAAGTTTATTTGCTTGGGCAAAACTTGACGGACGTTTAAAGGATAGTTCTATAAAACTTCCTAAACCGATGCTCATCAATAATACACTTCTTGTTTTGATTATCGGATTAATCATCTATTTCATTATTGCTTTTACAAACTTTGATAATTCAACCGTTCTAATTTTACTGGGAAGTATTTTAGGATTATCTCTGATATATGGATTTACTTTTGTAATCCCGATTGGTGGTGCTGATATGCCTGTTGTGATTTCTTTATTAAATTCATTTACTGGTCTTACAGCAGCTGCAGCTGGTTTAATTTACGGAAATCAAATGATGCTGGTTGGTGGTATTTTAGTAGGTGCATCAGGAACAATTTTAACAATTTTGATGTGTCAAGCCATGAATCGATCTTTATTTAATGTGATCTTTGGAACTTTCGGTGGCAATGCGAGTTCGGCAAAAGGTATAGACGGAGAACAAGTAGTGAAAGAAATCGGAATACAAGACTTAGCGATTCAGTTATATTATTCAAAATCAGTCGTAATTATTCCTGGATATGGTTTAGCAGTAGCACAAGCTCAAAAAGCTTGTAAAGAATTAGATGATTTATTGGATGCAAATGATGTAGATGTAAAATATGCAATTCATCCTGTAGCTGGTCGAATGCCAGGACATATGAATGTTTTATTGGCAGAAGCGGATGTTCCTTATCCTAAATTATTAGACTTAGAAGAAGCCAATGATATTTTACCCAATACTGATGTTGTCATTGTCGTTGGAGCAAATGATGTCGTTAATCCTTCTGCTAATGATGATCCTTCAAGTCCAATCTATGGTATGCCAATCATAAATGCTACAAATGCAAAACATACTATAGTTATGAAAAGGAGTATGAGTTTTGGCTATGCAGGGATTCAAAATCCATTATTTTTTCATGATAAAAATAAAATGCTTTTTGGTGATGCTAAAAAATCTATACAAGCATTAGTTACTGAAGTTAAGGCTTTAGGGTAATTTCAAATATTTGTACCAATAGTTGATTTAGAATAAACTATTGGTACAATCCACTAATAATTACCAAGGTCCACTATCTACTTTTGTTTCTAATGTATTTTGCAATTGTTCAGGTAATTCATCAAAAATATCAAAACCAGTTCGAGCTTCTATACTATCAACCATCGTCATGTATTCGTACCAATTTTGAGTATTTACGGTATTATTATTAGGAATATCTACAGCAATTATTCTCGTATCATCATAAACACGAAGTAAGTCATTTCGTCCATCAGGTAAAATCAATAATACTTTCCAAATAGATGCAGGAACAGCAACTTTTCCATCATCTATATAATCTTTCATCCCATTACTTCCTTCTCCTCCGATTCCATAATTTCCCATAATAACATAGACTTCATTTCCTTCATCAACCAACTCTCGACTAAAACTTTCTAAATCACTCCAAACATCTCGATTATGTGATGGCGCTTGAGGAAGCATATTTATCATATAAAATGTAGCCGAATTTCCATCTTCTGTACATGTTCTATCTGCTGAAGGACAATTGTGTCCTCTATCAAAACCAGAATTGGTATAACTACTTCGAGTTACAGAATGCCAATCCGCTGGTAAATCATCATACGAACGAAAATCATCTTGTCGTTCAGCAATATTCATCCAGTCATTACTCAAATGCCAGCTAACCCAATTTGGAATTCCTTTATCTCTACTATAAGAAAGTGCATATTCTGGTAATTGAATTAAATAATTATTTGGATTATTAATATCAAGAGTTGCTGCTGACGGATTTCCGAATAGAATATGTGTATCTGTTTCGTCAGTTGGACAAATCAATAAATCGTTTGGCTCGTCATTATTACAAGCTGCAAAAAATAGTACGCTAAAACAAATTATAGTATAATGCTTCATTCTTTTTTTGACCTTTTAAGTAGATGGAAAAATTTTTCAAATTTGATAAATAAGAACTAATTCTTCAAAACAACCTATTAATGTTTCAAAAATTGCTTTTCTCCTGCTTCAATATGAATTTTCAAATAATTATCATCTGGAGGAATTGGACAATTCCAACCTTCTGGCTGATAAGCACAATATGGATTATAACACAAATTGAAATCTATAACCACTGATTTATTATCAATTATATCACCCAATCTTAAATCCAAATATCTGCCTCCACCATAAGTTGTTTCACCACTTGTAAAATCCTTAAAAGGAATGAATAAATAATCTTTATAACCTGACATATTCTGCAATTGTAAACTTTTGTATAAAGCTATCGTACAAGTTGTATCTTTTAAAGTAAAGGTCGCTTTTCCATACTCAACATATTGCTTCTTTTTTCCACTTGAAGTATTTAACCAAAAAGGTTTTGCTTTTTCAGTTTTAACAAATTCTGCAGTAACTTTATATGTTTTATTAGGCGAATAAAACTGCATGTAGTTAATTTCATCACTTTTTACAGGAGAACGTTCTGCTTCAATGAAATTCTTTTTGTAATTTTCACGATGTTTTTGAATAATTTCATCATAAGTTGATGTAGAAACTTCATTATTATTTACTTCTACTTTTTTAGAAGTTGTGCAACTTGCTAATAATAAAATTGTTAGAATGGCAATATTTTGAATTTTCATGGTATAATTCGTTGTTTTTAATAAAACATTTTAGCAAATTTAAGAATTAATGTGATTTGTCACTTTTATTATCAAAAACTGTCCTAATTTTGTAGGTAAATAAATTTATATAAAAGCGAAGATAAAAATTCGCTTATTTCATAACAATTAAATAAACAGATGGGTCTGTTAGCTTTTTATTTTGCGTTTTCTATTTTCTTTTCGTTTCTATGTTCAATCTTAGAAGCTGTCTTATTAAGTGTTAATTATTCTTATATCGAACAACAGTTAAAGGAGAATCCAAGTGTTGGTTTAACCTTACAGAGCTATAAAAAAAATATCGATAAACCGCTTGCGGCAATTTTAACTCTTAATACATTAGCCCATACAGTTGGTGCTATTTTAGTTGGTGTGCAAGCCAGTGTTGTTTTTGGTAATACACCAGTTCAGATTGGACCAATATCAATCGGAGGTGAATCTATCGTTGCAGGTGTAATGACTTTAGCAATTCTAATTTTATCTGAAATAATCCCGAAAACATTAGGAGCAAACTATTGGCGACAATTAGCACCTTTTTCTTCAAGAATTCTTAAAGTTATCATATTCGCATTATATCCTTTAGTTTGGGTTTCTCAATTATTAACTAAATTATTGAAGAAAGATAAAGATATGAGCGTTTTCAGTCGTGCAGATTTCAATGCAATGATTGCGATTGGCTCAAAAGAAGGGGTTATTCAAGAAAGTGAATCTAAGATTATCAAGAATTTAATGCGTTTCGAGCAAGTATTAACACGTGATGTTATGACACCAAGAATGGTGGTAAAAGCTGCTCCAAATGATACAAAAATTCAAGATTTCTTTGAAGCAAATCGCCCTTTACGTTTTTCAAGAATTCCAATTTATGAAGGAAGAATTGATAATGTAACTGGTTTTATCTTGAAAGACCGTTTATTGACTAAAATCATTAACGATGAAGGTCAATCGGCATTGAGTGAGATAGAAAGAGAGATTTTAATCGTTCATGAAAGTATGCCGATTCCAAAATTATTTCAAAAGTTAATGACCGAAAGAGAGCATATCGCTTTAGTTGTTGATGAGTTTGGTGGAATGGAAGGAATCGTAACAATGGAAGATGTCATAGAAACTTTGTTAGGAACTGAAATCGTAGATGAATCTGATAATATTGAAGATATGCAAGCTTTGGCTCGTAAGAACTGGGAAGCAAGAGCAAAAAAATTAGGTATTCTGACTGTTGATGAGTTCGATAAAAAAGTCGGTGAAGACAATGAAGAAGAATAGTTCAAACGAACTAATCGCTTAATTTATAATGAAAATAATCCACTCTAAAAGAGTGATAAAATAAACCTATAGCAATGCTATAGAAAAACAAGATAGAAGATGAAAAAGATTACAATCATTTTTGCGTTCCTATTTAGTGGATTGACCATAAATCAAGTAAATGCACAAGTTGGTGGCGGTTTAGTTTTTGGTGGTGATTGGTATCAATGGTACAATAATCCAACAATTGATGGCGAAGAAGCACTTACTTCATCTGGGAATGTTTTATTAAATGTTGCCATTGGACCAAAATTTTGGTTTGGTGGAGAAAAATTTTCCTTATCTCTTGAAGGACATGTAAATTGGGGTGTTACCAGTTTTGATGTTAATGATTATAAAGGATTAGGTTCGATGTCTTTTCCATTAATTGCTAAATTAAACTTCGGTTCTATCTCAAGTTTTAGTAGTAATGAAGATGATAAAAAAGGATTCTACATTGGTGGAGGAGTACAATATACACGAACAGAGTTATACGGTTTAACAGCAGATTATGTAGATAATACAACTCGTAGTATGTTTAGAACTTGGATTGGTGAAATTGGCTATGGAAGTGGAAGCGATGGAACAGTTACAACTTCTTTTGTAAGGTTTGGCGTTGGTGATGATAACGCTTTGACTTTAAATGTTGGTTCTTTAATCTCTTTTAATTTCAAAGAATTTATTAAAAATTTGGATTTTGATAAAGATGAAGATGATAATGAACAGATTCAAAGTTTTTACTAATCTAATTTCAAAACTAAAAAAGCCAATTTCGATTAATATCGAAATTGGCTTTTTTAGTTTATAGTGGAAAGTAAGATTACTTTTTAAAAGCATAAAAATACTCGCCCGGATAATCTTCATAAACACCTTCCAACATTATTTTCTCTTCCGTTGATTCAATTATTT
>CAZEOC010000194.1:0-7246 GCA_964513525.1 uncultured Saprospiraceae bacterium
TCTGGTCATGTTTCTGCTTATCACACTAAAAAAGTCTTGATTCCCGATACACTTTTCTATTATAAAGGAGCATTAGAAGTAAATGATTTAGCAACAGAAGAAATGCGTTTTGTGATTCCGAAAGAGGCGACTCCAATAGCAGATTTTAAAGTTAATGTTCGAGCAATATTTACAAATTCTAATGGCGAATTAATTACTAAAAATCTTGATTTTGACGTGATTAGCGATTCGACTTATTTAGAACTGCGAATGAATGTTGATACATTAGAAATTGATTATTTGGTCAATGGAAAATCAACTCCAATTATTGGAACAGTCGATTTTGAGTTGGGCGAAACCGGTTTTTATATTCAAAAAACAATACAATTACCTTACAAGGAAAAGATAAATCCTGTCTTTGAAAAAGTAAAAGCAGTCGTCAAAGGCGAATCAAAACAGTTAGATTTTCAATATAATTCTGAATTAAAACATCCTTATTTTTCATTGACTCAAACAAAAGATTCTGTTTATGTATTTGGTTATAATCCGAGTGGACTAATGGTCAATTATACGATTAATCGAGTCAATCGAAAGATAAAAAAAGGAAATAGTAGTGAAAAATTAATTGTATGGAAAGACAAAATTCGGAGTAAAAAATCTTATCGAATTGATTATGAATATGTTATTAATTCAAATCGTAGAAGCGAGTCTGATTATTTCAATTATGCAAAGAATCAACTGACGGTCAAAATAAACCAACCAAATCAAATACAACCTGGAGAAACTATTGATGTAAAAATCAAAGTAAAAACATCAAAAAATAAGGATGCTAAAAATGTGAATTTAGTTGCAGGTGCAATTAATACGCAATTTGGAGGTATACATAATTGGAAATATAATGTACCTTTTTTAGGTAAATCAAGTAAATTAAAAAAGAGAACTTATTACAGTTATTACAATAGAGTAAATGAATATATCTTTTCTTCTTATGACTTTTTTGATTGGGAAGATACGATTACACAAAAGAACAGAAGTGATTTTGAATTAGATAAACATTTATATTATCAATTATTATTTGCGGATAATGGTTATTTTGAAAAAAGTATTGATATAAAAAGTGATACTGTTTATGCTCAGTTTACTCCTTTTGTAGTGAATAATAATCGATTTGAGCCAATTTATCTAATTTATGCTAATCGAAAATTAGTTTATTATCACGATGCTATTTCGCCCTATAGTTTTCAAGGAAAAGTAGGTTACAATTCAGTTATTTTAAGAGGAAAAGATTTTGAAATTCAGATAGATAGTATTTTTTTAAAAGCAGGTGAGAAGTTAGTTTTTTCAATAGATTTGAATAATCTACCTAAAAACACAAGGAAAACAAAGAAAAGTGAAGAATGGTCATCAGCTGAAAAAAAATTATTACAAAAGTCTATTTTTAGTTACCGAAAAACTTCTGGTAATCATCAAATTTATATTTGGCAAGATGGCATTGCTTATCCACATTATACTACACAATCTATTACACATTTTGGTCCTTTTGAACCAAATAGAGAATTACATTTCATTAAACAAGAAGGATTTTATACGCATTTCAAATTTGAGCCAAGTTTCATTTACGAAGTAGAAAAAAATCGGGAACGTTTGTATTATACAGATGCTTTTCCTGTTAATCAGCCTGTAAAACTAATGAATCAAAAAGCTCGAATGAGTTTGCAAGATACTTTATTTACCAATCGGGAAATTACAGTTTTTACACCAAAACGCTATAAGCCATTAATTCAAGAACAAATTGAAAAGGCATTTAAAAAAGTACAATATTCACAAAATACTAATCCAAATTATAGAGCTATAATTAACAATACAAATGAAATTATAGATACGGTTCATTATGCTTTCATTTTTGTGAATCAAGTAAATAATATAAAATATTATTACAAAGGAAATAGTATCAATTTCGGTGGTTTAACAAAAGGGAATTACAAAATGTATGGTTATACATTGTACGGAAATTATTTTGAGCATGATATTGAAATTAAGAAAGATACGTTGACTTATGAGTTTTTAGATTTTCTGACTTATCAATCAGATAAAAAGTTATTTAAATTTTTGACAATTATGAATTTGGAAGAGATTAAAATTGACAATAGAAAACAAATAGGAAAAAATACTCGACCGATAAAGAATACTCAATTGAAATATACAGAAGAAACTTATTTAATTTCAGGTACAGTTACAGATGAAAATAATGAAGCTTTGATAGGTGCAACTGTTACCATTACGGATGGAAAGAACGTTTATGGCACAGTTGCGAATATTGATGGCTACTATGAGATTGCGATACCAATGAACTTAAAAAATCCAAAAGTAGAAGTTCATTATTTAGGTTATACCTCTACAAAATTTTCAGCCAAACTATTCAACACTAACGATGTAACCCTATTTGCAGATGAATCTATCTTAGAAGAAGTTGTAGTAGTTGGTTATGGGGTTTCAAAAAAATCCCATCTTACAGGTGCTATCGCAACTATTCAAACAAGGGATGTAGAACAGTCTTTAATTGGACAAGTTGCCGGTGTTTCTCTTTTAGGCGAAACCGATTTAAAGTTACTACCAATTGCTTCTTCAAATTTTGAAGCTCCATTATCTGAATTATTTAAGGATTCATTGGATATTAATCAACTTTCAGCAAGCTCCAAAATCCGTTCTCGCTTCCAAGATTATGCCTTTTGGGAACCGAATTTAATCACAGATAAAAACGGAGAAGCGACTTTCCGAGTGACTTATCCAGATGATATTACGGCTTACAAAACTTTTGTGTTGGGAATGGATAGAAGCAGACGTTTTGGTATCGCTACAAAAACCGTCAAATCACAAAAAACGGCTTTGGCTCAATTGGCTGTTCCTCGCTTTTTGGTGCAAGGCGATGAAGTGAATATTATCGGAAAATCGCTGAATTATTCTAATGATTCTTTGCGAATTAAATCGACTTTTTTATTAGAAAATAATGTTTTGAAAACGAATGATTTTTGGTTGAATGGTGCAGAAATTGAAACCGCTAATTTCAAAGCAAATACCGATAAAGACACATTACAATTGACCTATAAAATGGAACACGAAAAGTTTTTTGATGGCGAAAAAAGACCAATTCCAATTTATAAAAAAGGCGTAAAAGAAACGCTTGGAAGTTTTAATATTTTAACTGGCGACACGACAATTATGCTGAGTTTTGATAAGGAAAAAGGCAATGTAAAACTCTATGCACAAACTGATATTTTAGAAGTGCTTTTGAAAGATATTGATTATTTAATCAATTATCAATATGGTTGTAATGAACAAACGGCAAGTCGATTGACGGCATTATTAATGAATGATAAAATTCGAAAACTGACAGATGTTAATTATGGAAACTCTAAAGCAGATTTGAAAAACAAGCAGCATATCAAAAAAATGGTAAAGCGTTTGGAGGAAGCTCAAAATGACGATGGTTCTTGGGGTTGGTGGCGAGGAAACACCAAAAATTATTGGATGACAAATTACGTTTTGAAAGCCTTACATGCCGCAGATTCTTCAGGTTATCAAACGACAAGTTATGAAACTGGTTTGCGATTTATTACCAATTCTATATCTGAAATGAAAGGTGTTGAATTGTTAAATGCAATTGAATTATTATCGGATTTACAGCAAAATATGGATTATGATAAATATGTTGCTGCATTAGATACACAAATTGTGAATCGAGATATTTATAACCAATTAATCTTGACGAAAATCAAGCAACAACAAGGCTTAGAATATGATTTATTAATATTAGATACTTTAAAGAAACAAACACTTTTTGGTAATGAATTTTATGAACTTAATCCTAAACGTACTTGGTATTATGGTTATCGTTATTGGTATACGAATCATTATAATTTGACCACTTTGGCATATCAAATCATTAAAAATGAAAGCTTGAAAAGTGAAAGTAAAAATGAAAGTGAAAATAAACTCGCTACAATTCGTGGATATTTCTTAGAAAAAAGAACCAATTATGGTTGGCGAAATACTTTTACAACCGCACAAATTCTATCAACTATCTTACCAGATATTACAAATATTTCTAAACGTGTACAACCACAATTAGTCATTAAAGGAAACACAACAGAAACGGTTACTGAATTTCCTTACGAAACAACTTTTTATGCTAATGACGATTTAGAAATTCAAAAAACTGGAACTTCTACAGTTTATTTTACAGCTTATCAACAATTTTGGAATGAACGACCAACACCAAAATCTAATATTTTTGAATTGAAATCAAAACTCGTTCAAGAAGGAAAAACGGTAAAAGAATTAACCGCAAAACGTCCTGCAAAAATGATTGTAACTTTAGAAGTAAAAGCGGAAGCAGAATATGTAATGGTTGAAGTTCCGATTCCTGCAGGTTGTTCGTATGGAGAGAAAACTCGTGGTTACGGTTATTGGTATGGAAGAGAAGTTTATCGAGAATATTTCCGTGAGAAAACGGCAATATTTTATCGAAATTTACCTGTCGGAATTTATACAATTGAAATTAATTTAGAACCAAGATTTACTGGTGAATATACGGTGAATCCTGCGAAAGCGGAACAGATGTATTTTCCTGTTTTTTATGGGCGGAATGCGATGAAGGAAGTGGAGATTGAGAAGTAAATAATAAACGGCGTAGTTTTTTGAAACCGATACCGCTTTAATGCTGTAGTAAGAGAATATAATTAAATCTTATCCAATGATTTACTGTTTTGGTATCGTTTTTATAATATTACAAAATCAAGAAATAACAAGAACCGCTTATAGAAATCTGAATTAAAAATTCATATTTTTCACCTCCTACAGCCATGCTTTTAGCTTTGAAGCATTCGCCTTACTGACAATAATTTGGTCTTTTACTCGTGGCTGTAGATTGACCACCAATCTACCGTTAAAGTAGGTTTTAAGTGACTTGATGGCTGATTGCTGAACCAAATATTGGCGGTTTATTCTGAAAAACAATCCAGGATTTAAGTCCTTTTCTAAATCTTCGAGTTTTACAATATTTTCATTATTGCGGTAACACTTTAATATTATTGCCTATGCTTATAGGATGATGACGTTATGTTTATTTTTTTAATCAGAGATTTCTTTTAGTTCTTCCGTAAAATCATGAAGAACGGCTTTGTTACTTCCTCTAATTTTGTGATGTATTAAAATTTAAATCATTATAAAATATTAAAAACTGTCAATGTGAGTTGATCTAATATTTTGGGCTTATTCAGTAATCGTACTTCACACAAACAATATTGACAGCACAAATAGAAAAATCATGATAAAAAAATTATTGGGCATCGCTCCTACGAAAGAGAAAAACGGTTCAGGTTATATACCATCACCTTTAGGTAGAAGGCTTGGAGTAGATAAAGTTAGTGGCTTCAAAGCAACAGATTTTGGTGGTAAAAAGTATTCGGGACAAAAAAAAGTACTGGTACTCTGTACCGAAGAGCGTTATTTTAAAATGAAAAATGGTAAACTTTTCTCTACGGGCAATAATGTGCAAGAAACGATGGTGCCATTGATGCACTTGGTCAATGCAGGATTTGATTTTGATGTAGTTACATCAACTGGACAACCTGCTATTCTTGAAGAATGGTCTGTTCCTAAAGATGATAAGGCAGTATTGAAATTTAGAAAAGAAAATCAATCTAAATTCGATAAGCCACTTTCCTTAAAAAATATAGTTACAAAAAATCAACTGAATGAGCAATCGGATTATATCGCTGTTTTCTTGCCAGGTGGACATGGTTCGATGGTTGGATTACCTGAAGATGAAAATGTAGGAAAATTGATTCGATGGATAGAAGCAACTGACCGCTATCTTGTTGCAGTATGTCATGGACCTGCTGCGATGTTAGCAACTACCCAAAACAATAGTAAGCAGCACCCTTATAAAGGATATAAAATAGTTGCTTTTCCCGATTCAGGAGATAAACAATCACCAATGATTGGTTATTTACCAGGACAACTGCCTTGGTTACAATGCGAAGAACTGGAAAAGCAAGGAATCGAAATCATCAATAAAAAAATAACTGGTGCAACTCATATAGATAGAAAACTGATTTCAGGAGATAGTCCTATGGCGTGTGATGAACTTGGAAAAATAACAGTTAATGCATTATTTGAAGAACTGATGTAGATAATAAAGGTTTAGTACATATAGTAGTATGACATAAAAAACCATATAGGTTTAGAATCAACAAATTATAAAAAAATGAGTAAAACAATTTTAATTACTGGAGCCAGTTCTGGTATTGGTAAATCTACGGCGAAACTTTTTCAAGCAAAAGGCTGGAATGTAATCGCTACAATGCGTACTCCTGAAAAAGAAGAAGAATTAAATACATTAGAAAATGTATTGGTCACTCGATTAGATGTATTGGATGTAGAGAGTATCGAAAGTGCAATAGCACTTGGTATTGAAAAATTTGGTCAAATAGATGTGGTCTTGAATAATGCAGGCTATGGCTTGATGGGAACTTTTGAATCTGCAAAGCGAGAAAGTATCATCAGACAGTTTGGTGTAAATGTGCAAGGATTATTTGATGTTACACAGAAAGCATTGCCACATTTCAGAAAAAATAAAAGTGGAATGTTTATCAATATTTCCTCAATAGGTGGTAAAATGACTTTCCCGTTGATGCCATTATATCATTCTACGAAATGGGCAGTTGAAGGCTTTAGTGAATCCTTACGTTGGGAACTTGCTGAAATTGGTGTCAAAGTGAAGATTGTAGAACCAGGTGGAGTAGCTACGGATTTTGGAGGACGTTCTTTAGATATGCAGCATAATCCTGAATTGACGGAATATAATGAGTTTGTCAACAAATTTATGACAGCCATGCAAAAATCCATGAATCCTGAAACCATGAGTAAGCCTGAACAAATAGCGGAAGTTATTTACACTGCGGCTACTGATGGCACAGATACTTTACGTTACCGTGCTGGTGCGGATGCGGAATATTTGCTTACCGCTCGAAGTAAAATGACTGATGAAGCATACTTTGAAATGCAGAAAAAACAAATGGGACTTTAAGTCGAATATTGAATATTGAATATCGAAATGTTGCCTTTGGATTTTGGATTTTCGATATTCAAAATACTTCTTAAATTTAAGATTATGTCAAATACATTTACCATAAATTCCATTAGTCAAGCTCATAAGTTGGTGGGCTTGACTAAACCTAAGCATCCATTGGTATCAGTTGTTTTT
>CAZEOC010000195.1:0-7232 GCA_964513525.1 uncultured Saprospiraceae bacterium
TTTCTTTTATTAAATTGCTTATTTTTATTTAAGGTAACTATAGCAGAAATTCCTGCTAAGAAATGGAAAGTTGTTACTTTTAAAGTATATGGAAATTGTGGAATGTGTAAAACCACAATTGAAAATTCATTGAAAAATATAGAAGGAATTAAGTTTGCAATATGGAATGAAGAATCAAAAAAGATAACAGTTAAATATAATCCAGAAATTATTAAGTTGGATATTATTCATTCAAAAATTGCTGCTGTTGGATATGATACAGATAAAATTAGGGCAAAAAATGAAGTTTATAAAAAATTACATGGATGTTGTCAATATGAACGTCCAATAAATAAAGAATAATGATTGTTAGTTTTGAAGTAAAAGAAGTAGAAGACTTAGAATTATTATTATCTTTAACAAAGCGATTAGGGATAAAAAGAGTAGAAAAGTCTTTCAACGATAAAATAATTTCTCAAAAGTCAAAAATTGATTTTAATAATGAAGTCACTGATTCAGAAGAAATAAATATAGAAATTGATTCAATTTTCGGAATTGATAATTCAAATCTATCATTTTGATTAATAATTTCAATAAAAAATCTATATTGACTTTTTTAGCATAAATATTGTTTGAATATAAATTGAAGCTATATTCCCCCAATTTATATTATAGATGCTACTAAACAGCAAAAGTGAGAACAAAAATATATAGAACTTGAAAGAGCAACGTTCAAATAATTTAATTAATAATCAACAACATTTAGGAGAAGATAAAATAATATTAGAAAATTATCTTCAAGAAATTGCTGAAATTAGACGTAAAAATCCTAATAAGGCAATTGCTATAGCTAATGAAGCCTTGGATTTAGCTATAAAAATTAATGATAAAAATTCTGAATGTAGATTACATAACTATATAGGTGGAATTTCATTACAAAAGGGTAACCTAGATTTAGGTAAACAACACCTTTTTGATGCACTTGATTTATATAATACGTATTGTACAGACTTAGATTTATTAGCAAGAATTAAACTTAGTATCGGTTCTTATTATTTTGATATTAGTGATTTTGAAAATGCGCTAATATACTTCCTTGAAACATTGAAATTCAATATTCTTACTCTAAAACCTGCCATTTTTAATAATATAGCAAGTGTTCATTTGAGTTTAGGAAACTATGATGAAGCGTTTAAATATCTTTATGAAGGTCTACAAATAAGTGACGAATTACAAGATAGTGACCGGAAGATTTTCTTTTTATATAATTTAGGTTTTGCACATCATTACAGAAAGGATTATGGTAAAGCAATTAGCTATTATCATCAAACAGCTTCCTTAATAGAGTTGATTGGTGGATATCAATATATGCAATGTCTTTGTTTGACACATATTGGTGTGGTAAATTGTGATTTAGGAAGTTATAAGAAATGTTTAGATTATTTTGAAAAAGCTGTAGAAGTTAGTATTGAACATGATTTATTTAGAGAACATTCTCGTATACTTAGAAGAATAGGTGAGGTGAAATTGAAGCAAGATGATATTCCTGCTTTCTTTGATTATCATAAAAAGAGTATACAAAAAGCGAATGAACATGATTTAACGAGAGAAATTATGGATTCTTATGATAATTTAAAAAATTATTACCGAGATATTCTAAATTTTGAAAAGGCATTTGAATATGCTGAGATGATTAATAAATTGCAATGGAACTATTTTTCTAAAGAAAGAGATAATAAAATTGCGAGTATTGTTAGTGAGAAGAAGCATGAAGTTGAGTTATTAGAAAAGAAAAACGAACATATAGCGAGTCAAAATGAAATTTTAGAGCAAACGAACAAGATGTTAGAAGAGTTTGCTTATGTTGTTGCTCATGATTTAAGAGAACCTATTCGTAGTATTATAAGTTTTACTAATTTATTAGAAAGAAGAAATAAAGGTGTACTTGGTGAAGATTCTTTATCGTATATGAATTATATTACTAATAATGCGAAACATATGAATGCATTATTGAGTGATTTATTAGAATATACAACGATTGAACATATCAATAGAAATAAGGAAGAGTTAGATATGAATACGATTGTTAACCAAGTTATAGATATTCTCAATACTTCTATTGTAGAGTCTCAAGCTGAAATTACAATTACGAATACATTGCCGAAAGTAAGTATAAATGAGACACATAGTAAACAACTTTTTCAGCAGTTAATACATAATGCGATTAAATTTAGAAGAAGCGATGTGCCTTGTAAGGTAGAAATTTCTGCGATGGAAGATGATGGATTTTATCGTTTTAAAGTAAGTGATAATGGGATTGGTATTAATGGAGATTTCAGAAGTAAAATCTTTAAAATTTTCAACCGATTAGATAAGAAAAACTATAATGGAACTGGAATTGGCTTGTCAATTTGTCAAAAAATTGTTCAAATTTATGGTGGTAAAATTTGGGTAAGGTCTAAAGTAAATGAAGGAACTACTTTCTTCTTTACATTTCCAAAAATTGCTGACGAAGAAGAAAATAATTAATTTTAATCAAAATTAACTTTCCGTTTTTTCTCATAAAATTTAAACGTTAAATTAGGGTTTTGTTCTCCTTCAAAATCCACTTCAAAATAAGATTGTTTCAATTTTATTTCTTTTTTAAATGGATTGTTAATAGTTACTTTATATGTCTTTGTATTCGGAACTGGAATACTAAATTTCCCATTCTTATCCGTTAAAACTTCATAAGTTTCTCCAGTATTTGATACCGCAGTTACTCTTATATTTCCAATATCAACCTTAGTTTTGCTGTATTTTGATTGTTCAAAAAGAACTTTTCCATTTATTGAATTTGCTTTAGAAAACGGAATATATACAACCATATTTTGTTGTAAATCAATAATTTGTAAATCTTCATTTTTCAAAATATATCCATCATCATTGTTATGAATATCTTCTATTGTAATTATATATTCCCCTTTGGTTATTTTTTTGAAAAACAGTTTTCCTTTATGATTCGAGAAGAGTTTTAATGGTTGAGCATTACGATTTCTTTTTGTTTTTACTTTATGAGGAATTACCGCAACTTTTACATCTGAAATGCCAAATTCATGTGCTTCCATTTGTCCATTTCCATTATCGTCTTTAAAGCAAACAATATCTAAATCAAAACTTTTTTCATCAGGAGAAATATAGAAATTTCTATAAAGCCCTACTTGAAAACGAGGATTTAACTGAGTTCTAATACCTTTTTCATTAATAAGAAAAGCATAATTGAAAACAGTATTGACATCAAAAGTCCAATTTTTTGCAAAATATTCTATTCGAGGTGTCAGTGCAATATTCCCTCTTTCATTATTTAATTGATACAAACAACTTCCAGAGAAACTTGTCCGTAATTTTTGTTTTAAAAATAGTTTTTGCCAAGTGACAAAGCCTCGAATTTGTTCAGAGAAAATATCCGCAGAATTAGGTTCATATTGTGAAATAGTTCCGTTTGGTCCTCTGATATAATTAATTCCAGAACGCATAGATTGATTATTATATTCTAATTGCGTATTTAGTGTGGAAATGCGTGGAATATTAGTAAAATGAACGCCATTGACATCCATATAATCTTCTACAAAAGCATAACCATATAAGACGTTTAATCTAAATTGATGATTTTTTATTCGAGTATTTCCACCAAAGAAGATTTTTGCATCATTGGATTGAAAAGTTGAAAAATCAGCCATTACATTAGATAATCTTTCTGTTTGGTGCTGTTGTAAAAAAGAACCTGCACGAAGATTAGATGCCGTACCTAATGGCATATTATATTCTAAATATATATTTTCTCTATTATGACCAAAAACATAAAGCGGTAAACCAAATTGATAAGTATAAGGCGATTTATCTTGCATTCTATAACCTAATCGAATCGTTCGTCGGTCTTTAGATTGATAAGTTAATTGAGCATCTAAATTAAAAAAACCTCTTTCTCCATTTGGATAATAAGGAGAAGTGTAAGCATTACTAATATTGATATTAAAGCCTTTGAAAAGATTGCCACTATAGAATAATCTATAATTATAACTTTTATCTCGAATTACTTGCTGGTTGTCTTTATACAAAGAATCAATTAAATCATCTCCATGACTTAATAAATGATGAGATTCTTCCGCTACATTTCCAAGTACATCTATATAATGTTTTGTTCCTAAAGGAAAACGCCCTCGAACAGAACCAATTTTTAAACTTCGTTTTCCAAAAAAGTCTAAATTGTAAGTCATAGCAGTTTCTAAAGTGCTTCTTCCGAATCGAAAACGATGACCTCCAATAACAGTAGTAATTGGTTGCAAAACATTGCGACTTACAAAAATTGTAGTTTGATGAGTTGAATTTATATAAGGTCGCCAAGTAACGCTCGCAGCATTATTTCCATTTAAAATCTGTCGTCTTCCAGCAACAGTATTGATTCTATGAAATCGAAAACCATAGTCAAAAGTACTTCCTAAACCCAAATCGAGTGATTCACTTAAATATTGAATTCGATAAATAGTAGAACGACCTAAATCGTTTCTATTGGATAAATTATTATTAATCAAGAAATAGCTCAATTCAGATTCGTCTTTGAAAGAAATACTTCCATTCGCTCTAAAACCTAATGAAGAAAAATTTTGAGAAGGTAAATTATCATAAACTAATCCAATTGAATTTGGTCGACGAGTTGCTCGAAGTCCATTATAATTATTTTTATTCTTAACGAAATAAACTGTTTTATCTTGAACTTCTAAACCATTACTTGCCGTAACGCCGATATAATCTCTATTAGCAGATTTATAATCCTCTACAGCTGCATATTCAGCATCTAAAATCAGTGAAGTATCAGTTCCTGGTTCTAAATCAACTTTTTTGATGGCGTATTTATCTTGTACTCTGTAACGGACTTCAATACTTTCTCGTTTATTTCCTGTATTCTTTACTATTGTTTTGAAACTAATCGAAGAACTATCAAAAGGTAAGTATAATTCTTCTTCAAGAATTTCTATTTTCCATTCACTTATTGTTGGAATATGGATGATTGCCTTTGTAGAACCAATGAATTTATTGTTATCAGAAAATATGTCAATTCTATATTTATAGCTTTTTCCACCTTTTGTATATTTAGGTATTAATAATTTGATAGGAAGAAAAATAGAATCAGAAGCAGGAACATCTATATTATGAGGTAATTCCATAAAAGGGGCAATTTGCCAACCTTTGGGAATGAAAAGTTCTGTTTTTAAGGAAATATTTTCACTTGAATTATTAACTATTTTAAGTGAATTAAAACAAGTTGGTTTATTATTTTTTAGGGTAGAGTTGGGTTTAACAAAGTAATAACTAAGGTTTCGGTTTTGACCAAAAGCAGTAAATTGAAGTAATAATAAAAAGGTGAAAACGGTGAAACGCATAAATTGAGATATTAGATTTTAGAAGTTAGGCATTAGTTCTAAACAAGAAGTCTAAAATCTAATACCTAACTTCTAACGTCTAAATTAAATAGCAGGCAATAAAGTATAAACAACTTTGAATTTATAAGTTCCAGCTTTAACTTGCTTCTCTAATAAACTCTCATCAGGCATACCTGGCAATTGCCATTGACCGACATTCCACCAAACGATGAAATTATTTTCAACAGGTCCACCAATATTACTTTGTCCAGCAGCAGGTTCTAAAACTGTTGTCGTTCCTTGACTTAATGGCTGTGTAATATTTAAATAATTACCAATTTGATTCGTTCCGTTCCAAATAATTTTTGTTCCAACACATGCTAAAGGTAATTTCCCTCCATTTCCGTTAATTTCATCAATATCATCACCATTATTTCCAATTACTTGAGAAGTGATTTTCCAATCTGTCGTTGCACAAACGCTAAATTCATTATAATCCGTTGGTTCCATTCCAAATTCCCATTTGTTTTTTGAATCAACATCAAAAGTAATTAAGCCTCTATTGTTTGGCATTGCTTGTAATTCTAATATCTCTGATAAGTTAATACAAAGATTTACTTCTTGATTTGGTTGTGCAAAAGCAATAGTTGAACAAGCAACCAATAAAAGCAGCATTAAAGGTCTAATTAATTTCATTATTTTTAATTTTGTGTTTAGTAAGGTTTTGATAAAAATTTATCAAAATTTTATGGTTACAAATATAAAATAATTATCAAACATATAAAATGTTATAATATGTAAATTGTTAATTATTTTAAGATTTGTTAATAAAAACGAATTATTTATTAATAAATGATGTAATAAATGGGGTTAAAAATTATTAATCCTTAATTTTGTGTTTTGAATAATGAAGTCGTTAGAGGTTTTAGGAATGTCTAATAACTGAGATAAATTAAGGAAACTAAGTAATCAATATTATTATGAATTTTGTAGAGGAATTAAAATGGCGTGGATTATTTCATCAAATGACACCTGGGTTAGAAGAAGCAATGGAAAACGAAATAGTAACTGGTTATATTGGTTATGACCCGACTGCTCCATCTTTGACTATTGGTAATTTGGTTACAATCATGTTATTAAAACATTTACAATTGCATGGACATAAACCTGTTGTTTTGATGGGCGGAGCGACTGGTAGAATTGGTGATCCTTCAGGAAAAGATAAAGAAAGACAATTAAAATCTTTTGAAGAATTAGAGAAAAACTTGAATGAGCAGAAAAAACAATTTACTCGATTTTTAAATTTTTCTGAGACAGAAACAGGTGCAGAAATTAAAAATAATTTTGATTTTTATAAAGAAATGAACGTTTTGGATTTCTTACGTGATGTAGGAAAAACTTTGACGGTAAATTATATGATGACAAAAGATTCTGTAAAAAACCGTGTAGAAACTGGTTTGTCATTTACAGAATTTAGTTACCAATTATTGCAAGGATACGATTTTCAACATTTGTATGAAAAACACGGCGTTTCTTTACAAATGGGCGGAAGCGATCAATGGGGAAATATCGTTAGTGGTACGACAATGATTCGTAAGAATTTGGGCGCAGAAGCTAATGCTTACGCTTTAACTTGTCCTTTATTGACTAAAGCAGATGGAAAGAAATTCGGTAAATCGGAAGAGGGAAATGTTTGGTTATCAGCTGAATTGACTTCTCCATACAAGTTTTACCAATTTTGGATTAATATGGCAGATGCTGATATAGTTAATGCAAATCGTATTTTTTCATTGAAATCTGTAGAGGAAATTGAGAAATTAGAGGCGGAATTTACCAAAAGGGATTCAAATAATG
>CAZEOC010000196.1:0-7216 GCA_964513525.1 uncultured Saprospiraceae bacterium
GGACTTTTCTTAACGTATTTTAAACACATTCAACCTAAAATTAATAATGCCAATCGAAATAAAAAGTGCACATTTACGTCACTACAAAAAATGGTATTGGGTCTTTGATAGATACCAAGTGCCAAGTACCAAAGACAGAAATCAATGAATCAGCAGCCGATTGAGATTAATAATGACTTTAAATATGCGTTAAATGTTTTGGATAAAACGAACGAAAGTGTCTTTTTAACTGGTCGAGCTGGAACGGGTAAATCAACACTTTTACGGCTATTTAGAAAAACAACAAAGAAAAAAATCGTCGTTTTAGCGCCAACAGGTTTAGCTGCTCTAAATGTGCAAGGACAAACGATTCATTCCTTTTTTGGTTTCCCACCAAAACCATTAGCCAAAAGCCAAATCAAGCCAAGAAGAAATCGAAAACTCTACGAAAAAATTGATATAATCGTCATTGATGAAATCTCAATGGTTCGTGCAGATATGATGGATAATATTGATTATTTCTTGCGAATTAATCGACGCAAAGATGAACCTTTTGGAGGTGTTCAGATGCTTTTTGTTGGTGATTTATTTCAGTTACCGCCAGTTGTTGCGTCAAATGAAGAAGCTTTATTAATCCAACAGAATTACGACAGTCCATTTTTCTTTTCTGCTGATGTATTCAATTATTTCGATTTTGAGATGATAGAGTTACGGGAAGTTTTTCGTCAAGAAAGTCGTCATTTTGTGCGTATTTTAGACGAAATTCGATTGAATCAATTTGATAGAGATACACTCGAAGATTTGAACGAGCGAGTCATTCCAGAAAGTTTGACACATGATTTTTACATCACACTTTCGCCTCGAAATGCTTTGGTGAATAAAATCAATAAGGAAAGATTAGCCAAATTACCAGATTATGAATACACTTTTTTGGCAAGTGTAACGGGAAATTTCAAACCTTCGGCATTTCCTGCGGAAGCAATCCTGAAATTGCGTCAAAACGCACAAGTCATGTTCGTAAAAAATGACCCGAAAAGGCGTTTTGTCAATGGTTCGATTGGAAAAATTGTTCAAATTTCTAACGATTTTATCAAAGTAGAAATTGAAGAAAATGGAACTCGAAAAGTTATTGATGTTGAAAAAGTAGAATGGGAAATTTTGCGTTATACGGTCAATATGAAAAACGAAATTGAAACGCAAGTTCTCGGTACTTTTAAGCAATATCCGTTGACTTTGGCGTGGGCAATTACGATTCACAAAAGTCAAGGAAAAACCTTTGAGAAAATTATCGTTGATATGGGGAAAGGAGCTTTTGCAGCTGGACAAACTTATGTAGCATTGAGCCGCTGCAAGACTTTGGACGGAATTGTTCTTACTCGACCGATTCATCCAAAAGATATTTTTACAGATGAAAGAATTGTGGAGTTTTATGAAAATAAAATGTAATCTTTTGAACCACAGAATTGATGTATATCGAATGTCGAAGTTTGACGAATTTTATCATAAAAAAGACCTTACGGATTTCAGAAATTCGTAAGGTCTTTTTGTAATTATCCTGCTATAAATTTAGCCATTCGAGTATCTGTAATTAATTCACCATTAACTAAACTCATTATTTTTCCTTTTGCCTTGTAATCCCAACCTAACTCTATTGCTTCTAAAATTTTACTTTTAATAATAGAAGGTGTGATAGATTGTATGGAAACTCGATTTGGATATTCTGACCGACAATAGCCAACAAAGACAATTAAAAGGCGTTCGCTTTTTTCATAATAAATAGGAATTCCTAACTGGTCATCATGAGCTTCTTCATGAGAAACTTTTTTTCTTACTTTCCATAAGAAAGTTTCATCTGCTACTTGAATTTTTCTCAGTCCTTTTTTTGAAATTGCCATGTTAATTTATTTTCTCATGAAAAAGTAGGTCAAATTTCGACATTCAAGATTCGTAATTCGATATTCTGCGGTTCAAATTCCTACAACTCTTTTCACCGCTTCCGTCATATTTTCCCACGAAAATTCTTTTTTCTTTTCGATTACAGCTTTTACGAATTCAGCTTCTTTATTTGCCTCATAATATTTCAGAATTGCCGCTGCAATTGCTTCACTTTTTACCTCTGTAACATAACCCGAAATACTATCGTTGACAATCTCTGGCAAACCGCCAACATTAGTCACTATCATCGGTTTTTCAAAATGAAAAGCTAATTGAGAAATTCCACTTTGAGTTGCAGATTTGTACGGCTGAACGACTACATCCGAAGCGCCAAAATAATATCGAACTTCATCATTTGAAATGAAATCATCTTTTAAGATGAGGTGTTCTTGCAAATTATTTTTTTCAATTATATCTAAATATTGTTGTTGTTCATCATAATATTCTCCAGCTACGATTGCTTTGATTCCCAATGCTTGAATGCGTTTATCTGTCATTGCCTCCAACAATAAATCTAAACCTTTATATTTTCTAATGAACCCAAAAAATAGCACATATTTTCCGTTTTCGCTTAGTTTTAAATATTGTTTTGCTTCTTTTTTAGGAACTCTTTCTCCGTAATTATCATAAATCGGATGTGGAATAAATTCAACTGGTTTATCTGTCGTAAACTGTCGCATATCTTCTCCAACTGATTTTGACATTACTACAAAACCATCTACAGCACGAACAAAATATTTAGCAAAAATTTTATCACCAGGACGACTTTCGTGTGGAATAATATTATCAATAATAGAAGCGATTTTCGTGTGTCCGTTACTTTTCGCAATTCGTAAAATTGTACCAAAACAAGGTCCCATAAATGGCAACCAAAACTTACAAATCACTAAATCTGGTCGCTCTTTTTTGATTTTATTTCCGACTTTAATCCAATTCAATGGATTCACCGAATTAATTGCTACAGAAATATCTAAATCAGGTTTTGCATCTGAAGAGTATTGTGTTTTTCCTGGGAATAAAAAATTTGGATATTGCATACTAAAAGTGATAATATTCACTTCATGCCCTTCGTCTTGATAAGCTTTTGCAATTCGTTCATTATAAGAAGCCAAACCTCCACGAAGCGGAAATGCAGGACCGATAATCGTTATTTTCATTTTTTTCGTGTTGCGTTGTCGTGTTGTCATGTTGTCGTGTTGGTGTTCACCAAATTAGCATTTGAGTCAAAACCTTATCTCTACTTCTATTTTAATATTTTAGCTTGGATTTTCACTAAGAAAACATCAGCACAACAACACTTCAACACAAAATCAATTATCAATTGTCAATTATTCATTATCAATTATTGTTTCCACTTGATAATTATTCCGTTTTGGATTTACTCTTGCAATCATTTCCGCCAGAAAACCTGCTAAAAACAGTTGTGTTCCGATGATAAAAAACAAAATACCTAAGAAAAATAAGGGGCGAGAAGCAATATCATACTCCTCTAAAAAGATTTTATTAAAACTTAAAATACCTAAGATGATTACTCCTAAGAAAAATAGAATTGCTCCCAATGTCCCGAATAAATGCATTGGACGTTTTCCGAATTTTCCAACAAAAGTAATTGATACTAAATCCAAAAGTCCTTTCACACCTCTATCCCAGCCACCAAACTTGGTCTCGCCATGAATTCGAGCTTGATGAATAACGACTTTCTCACCAATATTTTTGAAGCCTTCCCATTTTGCAATTAAAGGAATATAACGGTGCATTTCACCATAAACTTCAATATTTTTAACAACTTCGTTTTTATATGCTTTCAAGCCACAATTGAAATCGTTTAATCCGATTCCACTCATTTTTCGAGTTGCCGCATTGAAGAATTTACTCGGAATAGTTTTCGACCAAGGGTCATGACGTTCCTTTTTCCAACCAGAAACCAAGTCGTAATCATCCGTCATTATCATCTTATATAAACCAGGAATTTCATCAGGCGAATCTTGCAAATCCGCATCCATCGTAATCACAACATCTCCTTTTGCATGTTCAAATCCGACATTCAAAGCAGCCGATTTTCCGTAATTTCTACGAAATTTCACACCTTTAACATTCGGATTCACTTTATGTAAAGCTTCGATTACTTCCCATGAAGTATCCGTACTTCCATCGTCAATCATTAAAACCTCATAAGTGAAATTATTTTCCATCATCACTTTACGAATCCATGCTTCCAACTCTGGCAACGAACCTTCTTCATTTAATAAAGGCACTACTATTGAAATATCCATTTTTCTTGAACTATTAATTATTAATTATTAACTATGAATTTTGCAATTCTGTAGTTCGACAATTATTAATTTTTCATTATTAATTTTCAATTATTTCAAATCTTTCGGATTCCGAACCCACAAATCTCTTTGAGGAAAAGGAATTTCGATTTTATGTTCTCTAAACGCTTTATCAATTTCAAAACGCAAATCACTTTGTATATTTAAGACGCCGAACACATCAAAAGTCCAAAAATGTAACTCAAAATCCAAAGAAGAATTGCCAAAATCTACAAATCGAACAAAAGGTTTTGGCAAATCAATCACTTTTTCATGTTTTACAACAACATCTAATAGAATTTGCTTAACTAATTCTGTATCCGAACCATAAGCAACTCCAACTTCGATTAGAAAACGAGCTTTTTGGTCTGTATGATTCCAATTAGCAATACTATCCATTACTAAATGCGAATTTGGTACAATCAATTCTGCATCATCTCTCAATCGTACTTCTGATGCACGAATTCCAATTTTAGTTACTTTCCCAATCTGTCCTTTCACTCGAACCATATCACCGACATGAACCGAACCTTCTATCATAATGATAATTCCTGAAAAAAGGTCATTAAATGTCTGCTGTAATCCTAATCCAAAACCAACTAATAGTGCCGCAGCACCTCCCCAAATCACTGTTAATTGGAAACCTAATGCTTGAATGATAGTTAATATCATTGCGATATAAATCACATATTTAATCAATTGATTGATGGCATATTGTGAACCAGCATCCATTTTCTGACGCTTATAGTAGCCAAGCATCAATTGTAAAATTGTCCAAAGAATAATTCGTATGAAAAGATACGCAAGGATTGCATTTATAATATTAGAAACTCTAAAATGACTACATTTTTGAATTTGTTCTGTTCCTACTGCTGGTGTAGTTATAGTACCATCATTATTCTTTATAGCTGGAACATAATCAGGGTTAGCAACTTCTGTACAGTCATATGCATGAATTGAAAAATCCGTAATGATTTCAATATGGAATCCTATACTTTTAAAAAGTAATAATACAACAGCCCAAAGTAAGATTATTCTAAAAACTCGATTAATTGTTTGTTGTTCTTTTTCTGCAATCTCAAATCTATCAGTTAACTGGGCGATTAATCTTTTATATTTAGTAAATATAAAACTCGCTACAATTATTAGTAAACTGACATATATTAAATTTAGAACAGTGAATATATATGAGTTAGAAGATTGAGGATCTCCAATCGCAAAAATTATAGTATCTAAAAACTGTTGAAGTTGTTCCATTATTATTTTTTAATTCAATTTCAAAATTACAGTTTTTGATGTAATTATTTATATAACTTTGGATTGAAATCAAAACTAATTTTCGGTAGAAGTTATAGAAAATTAAAGATATTTCGAGAATATCACTCTACTTTCTACCTTTTACTCTCTACTCTAATGATTATGAAGAAAGTTTTAGTAACAGGCGGTTGCGGTTACATTGGAAGTCATACTATTGTTAGCTTGTTAAATAACAATTATGAAGTTATTTGTCTTGATGACAATTCTCGTTCTACGACAGAAACTTTAGATGGCGTAGAAGCGATAACTGGTGTGAAAATTAAAAATTACCAAGTTGATTTATGCGATGCAGAAAAAACAAAAGCTGTTTTTGACGCGAATAAAGATATTTTTGGTGTAATTCACTTTGCAGCTTATAAAAGCGTTGGCGAATCTGTTTCAGTTCCTTTAATGTATCATAAAAATAATTTGAATGGTTTAATCAATGTCTTGGAATGTGTGAAGGATTTTGGTGTTAAGAATTTTGTATTTTCTTCATCTTGTTCTGTCTATGGAAATATTACAAAATTACCAGTTACAGAAGATACTGTTTTCGGCGAGGCAGAATCTCCTTATGCAAGAACAAAACAATTAGGGGAATTTATTATTAAAGATTTCTCAAAAGCAAATCCAACAGTTAATTCAATGATTTTGCGTTATTTCAATCCAGCAGGTGCGCATCACTCTGGTAAATTAGGTGAAATTTCATTTGGAAGACCAATATATTTAGTTCCTGTAATTACAGATACTGCTTTAGGGAAACGAGATAAAATGACTGTTTTTGGCGCAGATTATGACACAAGAGACGGAAGTTGTGTTAGAGATTTTATTCATATTATGGATTTAGCGGATGCACATACTAACTCTTTAGAATTTGTTGCCGCAGGTAAAAATGCCACGAATTGTGAAGTTTTCAATCTTGGAATGGGAGAAGGCGTTACCGTTTTAGAAGCTATTTTAGCATTTGAGAAAGTATCTGGTTTGAAATTAAATTATGAAATTGGAGAAAGAAGAAATGGCGATGTAATCGCTATTTATGCGGAACCTTCAAAAGCTTTTAATGTCTTGGGTTGGAAACCTCAATATAATATCGAAGATATTATGAAAACAGCTTGGGACTGGGAAAATCGTTAATTGATTTTTATAAAATCAGCTAAAAACAAAAAAGTCAATCAAATTTTATTTGATTGACTTTTTTAGTTATTAATATTTTTCCAATGCGCCAACTGTCTTATGTTGATTTGGAAATACATGACGTTCTGCATGATAAGAAGAGCGTACTAAAGGACCACTTTCTACAAAATCAAATCCTTTCTCCATTCCTACTCTTTCATATTCTTTGAATAAATCAGGATGAATATATTCTGCAACGTCTAAGTGCATTTTTGTTGGTTGAAGATATTGACCGATTGTTAAAACATCACAACCGTGTGCTAATAAATCGTCCATTATTTCAAAAACTTCTTCTTTTGTTTCGCCTAATCCAACCATAATACCAGATTTTGTACGTTTTCCAGCATCTTTTGTACGTTGGATTTGCTCCAAACTACGATTGTACTTCGCTTGTGGTCTTACTTTTCGATATAAACGTTTTACTGTTTCCATATTATGAGAAACAACTTCTTGACCAGCAGAAATCATCATATCTAAAGCGGCCCAATTCGCTCTAACATCTGGAATCAACGTTTCTATCG
>CAZEOC010000197.1:0-7142 GCA_964513525.1 uncultured Saprospiraceae bacterium
ATCTAATTTGATAGAATTACGATTTATCTGACTTCTGACAGTGAAGCGGTCTGACGACTGACTTCTCAAAAATATGCTAAGACAAGCCGAACAAATCGTGGGAATTGCAGCTATCATTGTTTTGATATATGGTACTTTTCAAGCCTATCAACACAATGCTGTTTTTCCTATATTTTGGTTACAAATTTATGTTTTAGTAGGTTTGTGTTGGGCGAGTTTATATATCGGAAAAGTTGTTGTTGCTTATCGCAATGGTAAATTATTTTTCACCAAAAACAAGCAAAAATTCAATATCGCTTTTCTATTAATTTTAATGATTGTTTTAATTTTTATTAATTTTCAAAGGTCAGATACAACTTATGAAAATATCCGATATGTAATGGCATTTTCTTTTTTCTTAATTGCTATTGCTAATTTTAAGAACTATATCAATTTTAATAATTACGAACGAATTGATTTATCTTACCAAAGCGAATATGTAAAATGGGAAAATATTTTGGATATTGATAAGACACCAAATGGTTATGGTATTAAAACAGAATCAGATGGTAAATATGCTATTTTGAATGAGCATTTATTGGTTTCTCAATTAGATAAGTTTCAAACCTATTTTGATACACAAATCAAAGCTAAAAAGGATGACTTTGACTTGAAGCATTTTGTGGAATAATATTTTAATTTTTCTATACTTTACATTCTACAAGATTCGATATAAGAAATTGTTATTATAATGATTTTCACTATTTTAAAATGCTAAAATTTTTCTACAAAATATACGCTTTATATTGCTATTGCTTCACTGCAATCGTTTTAATCTATTTTGTAGCTTTTTATCAAAATATATATGTTCCCAAACAAATTAGCTCACCTGATGCTGAGAATCTAAATTTTGAAAATGTATTAATCAACCTTGCCTTGTTTCTATTTTTTGGATTACAACACAGCATAATGGCGAGAGATTGGTTCAAAAAAAGATGGCAGCAAATAATTCCAACTTCATTAGAACGACTAACATATTTATTATTTTCTAGTTTTGCTATTGGTGTCATTATATGGTTTTGGCAACCAATTAATGGTGTTCTCTACGATATTCGAGGTTCAGCATTGTCAATTTTCATCAGAGGAATTAGTTTATGCGGTTTATTAATTGTTGCAATTAGTGTATTTTCTTTAAATGCAGCAGATTTTAGTGGTTGGAAACAATTAAATCAAAATCAGTCCAAACCTACTTTTCAAACCCCTTTATTTTACAAATTGGTTCGACATCCAATTTATTTAGGTTTTATTATCTCATTTTGGGCGACACCATTATTAACCATTGGACATTTATTCTTTGCCATATTAATGACAATTTATATTTATATTGGGGCGACTTTTGAAGAAAGGAATTTAGTAAAGACTTTTGGAAACGATTATCGAAATTATCAAAAAAGTACCGGAATGATTTTTCCCTAATTCAAAATAATTACCATCTATTCAAAACCATTTATCTTCAAAATAGCAAACTATGAAATTACGTTTTTTTTATATATCATTTTTATTATTTATAACCATTCAGCTTTCTGCACAAATGCCCAAATTTAGGCATTTAGAAGTAGAAGATGGATTGCCGAGTGCAACTGTTTATCAGGCTTTTCAAGATTCAAGAGATTTTTTATGGTTTAGTACAGAAGCGGGTTTATCTCGTTTCGATGGTTCTCGTTTTCGTAATTTCAGTATGGATGATGGTTTACCGGATAACGAAATTTTTGGTTTATTTGAAGATTCAAAACATCGACTTTGGTTTCGAGCCTTTAACGGACATTTTGGTTATTTATGGCACGATACGATTTTTAATGCGGCACAAATTCCCTTATTAAAGGAATTAGAAAAGCCACATTGGGTAATGCAAATCTTTGAAGACTCGGAAGAACAATTATATTTTTCTCAGCATCGAGACGGTTTAGCCATTCTTAGAGAAGATGAAATTATTCAATTTAATCAATCTGATTTTCGGTCTATTTTACCAAATTATCAATTAGACAATCAAGTTATTATTTTGGGTTGTTTTGAAGCAGAAAATGGGCAAATTCATATTCTTTCAAATGTTGCTGAGTTTATTCTGACGAATGACAAACCTGTTTTTCTTAGGTATTTTGAACCGCTATTTTCAGAAATTGTTCCGCTGAATGCAATTACAGTGATTGCAAAAGCAGTTAACTCTAATGATTTATATCTCATTGATTATCAATGGAATGAACCATCAGAACCTATTAAAATATTATCCAATCAAGATTTATTATTGAATTCTAATATGCTAATTTTAGGAGAAAGCGAATTAGGAGGGGTTTGGTTAGGAAGTTTAGGAGAAGGTTTATATTTATTGGATAATCTGGAAAATGACCCACAGATTGTGAATAGTTATTTAGAAAATCAATCTGTTTCAAGTGTATTGAGAGATAAAGAAGGAAATCTTTGGATGACAACTTTAGGAAACGGCGCGTATATGTTGCCGAATAATAAAGTCTTAACTTATAAAACTGCCGACGGACTTTCTGAGAATGATTTATATGCCTTAACTGGTGATAATAATGGAAATGTTTATGTCGGAACTCGACAAGGAAATATTAATATTTTAAGAGAAAATGGAGCAATTGAGATTGTCAAAACAGATAATAAAGAGCGAAAATATAATCGTATCAATGCTTTAAATATTGATAATAAAGGGAAACTTTGGATTGGCGCTGACCTTAATTTTTCTACTACAACTAACGCAATTGATTATCAATTAAAAAATGTCAAATCAATAGCTGTTAATTCTAAAGATGAAATTTTTATTGGGGCTGGTAATAATCTATATATAATTGATAATCAAGGTGATAAAAAACAAATTTGGAATGAAAGAGTAAATGCAATTTTACCATTAGAAAATAAAATGGCTTGGTTGGGAGCGAATACAGGTTTGTATTATTACGATGGAAATAACGTAGAAAAACAAGCAGATAATTCTATGTTAAATTATAGAATTAGTGATTTAGCACAAACTGAAGATGGTACACTTTGTATTTGTACAGCAGGAAATGGTGTTTTATTAAAAAAAGGTAAAAAAGTTACTCAAGTCACAAAAAATGATGGTTTAGCCAATAATGTTTGTTCTGATATTTTCATTGCTTATAATGGAATTATTTGGATAGCAACAAATGGAGGCGTTTCCAAATTTTCCTTAGAAAATGGAAAGGTAAAAGATGTTTTTTCATATACAGAAACAGAATATTTAGCCTCAAACGAAGTTAGAAATGTTTATGTGAAAGGAGATACAATTTGGGCAACAACTTCTGCAGGTTTATCTTATATAGAAGGATTACAAACGACAGAAAAACCAGTTGCAGCACCGACTTTTTATATTCTGAATGTTAGAATTCGAGAACGAGATACAACATTGACTTTAAAATATGATTTGACTTATCAGCAAAATGATATAAAAATTGAATACACTGGAATTTCTTTTACGAGCGGAACGCAAGTCCGTTATCGTTATAAAATGGAAGGCTTGAGCAATGAATGGATAGAAACAAGTAATAATGAAGCTCATTTTCCGTTTTTGCAACCAGGGAATTATACCTTTCATGTAAAAGCAATTAGTATTGGTGGAAAAGAAAGTGTTGAACGAATTATTCGTTTTGTAATTCATCCGCCTTGGTGGAAACGTACTGATTTACGATTATTTATTGGATTGTTTTTACTATCAATTATAATCGGAATTGTATATTTTGTTGTCAAAAACAGAGAGGATAAAATGAAGCTTAGACGTCAAATTTCAGATTCTGAAAGAATGGCACTTCGAGCTCAAATGAATCCACATTTTATATTCAATGCATTGAATTCGATTCAACATTTTATTACAATGGAAGATGAGGTTTCTGCTAATTATTATTTATCTCAATTTGCAAAACTGATTCGTCGTGTATTAGAAAATTCTAAAACACAATTAATTAGTTTAGAAGATGAATTAACAACTTTACGATTATATTTGGAGCTGGAAGCACTTCGTTTTGAAGGGAAATTTGAATACGAATTTAATATTGATAAGCATGTAGATGCTTACGATGTTGAATTACCATCTATGATAATTCAGCCTTTTGTTGAAAATGCTATTTGGCATGGTTTAATGCCTAAACGTGATGGTACACCTCAATTAGAAGTCAATTTCAAAAAGGGAGTCGATAATATTATTTGTGAAATAAAAGATAATGGAATCGGTCGAGAAGCTTCCTCTAAAGTGAATAAAAATAATCTTTCTGAACATAAATCAACTGGAATTTCCAATACAGTTCGACGATTAAGTTTGATGAGTCAGATGGAAAATAAACAAGCTCATGTTGAGATTATTGATTTGAAAGAAGGAGAAAAAGCAACAGGAACTTTGGTCATTGTTCGTGTACCATTTCTACATTTAGAAGATTAATTTTTATAATATTAAAAGGAATAATTTAGATATATCAAGACAACAATAAAATATGATAAACGCAATTATAATCGACGACGAGTCAAGAGGTCGGGAAAGTTTAAAGAAATTATTAGAAAAGTATTGTGGCGATTCTGTTAAAGTATTAGGTTTAGGTGATTCTGTAGAAGTCGCTAAAAAGTTAGTAGAAATGCATCAACCAGATTTGGTATTTTTAGATATTCGAATGCCAATGGGCGATGGTTTTTCTTTATTAGAATCATACAGTGATGTTCCTTTCGATGTAGTTTTCACAACTGCTTATGACCAATATGCTTTGAAAGCTTTTCGTTTTTCAGCAATTGATTATTTATTAAAACCAATAGATATTCAAGAATTGAAACAAGCAGTAGATAAAATCAAAAAGAAACTGGAAAGTCCTGACAATGTGAATAATCAACGCTTTGAAGCATTAAAAGAAAATCTACGCTCTAAGGATTTTGATAAAATTGCTTTACCTACAACTGATGGTTATAGTTTCGTAAAAAGAGAAGACATCATTCGTTTAGAAGCAAATGGAAATTATACTGCTTTTTATCTAAAAGATAAAACGAAGTATTTGATTACTCGTACATTAAAATATTATGATGAAATGCTAAGAGATTATGGATTTTACAGAATTCATAAATCACATTTGGTGAATTTAATTTATGTAACCAAATTCATAAAAGGTAGACAAGGTTATGTGGAAACTATCAATGGAGATAGATTAGAAGTTTCTACAAGAAAAAGAGAAGAATTATTAAAGGCATTGACGAATATGCTTTAATTGGTAGAGAGATTTTAGTAAAGCGTAGAATGGCTTTATAATGAAAATACAATTCAGAAAACAGACGATTTGGAGTGTATCTTCTGACAGTCTAAGAGAGTTTGACAATGAAATGGTCTGCCTTCTAACTTCTTACTGAATAGTAACAAAAAACAAACTATAACAAACTATGAAAAAGACACTTATATTAGTAATAGCAGCGCTTTCGATAATGACAACAAGCTGTATTTCAATTATTGAAACACTTACTTTAAAAAAAGATGGTTCTGGAACATTCGCCTATACAATCGACTTGAACGGAATGATGGAAATGGGATTTTTTGACCAAATGCGTGCAATGGGAAGTGACGAAATTGGAGAGGAAAAGATAGAAATTGATACATTGATTAATATTTATGAAACTCGAAAAACTGCTGGAACTTTAGATGATTTAGATAATGCAAACTTTTGGAAAAAGGTCAATCTAAGAACTCTGATGAGTGAAAGTAAAAAGAAAGGCGAAATTGAATTCAAATTAAATTTTGATGATATTAAAGAAGTAGATTACTTTATGAAGAACTTTTCTACGGCTTTAGAAGGCGATGAAACTGCTGGAATGATTGCTCAATTAGGTTTAGGTGGAAATGGCGGAGAAAGTCCTTATTCTTTATCTAAAAAATGGTTTTCTAAGGTTTTGAAACGAGCAAAACAAGAAAAAAGCGAAGGCGAAATTTCAAAGGCAATGGAACAGGAAGGTGCAGAAATGTATAAAATGATGTTAACCAGTGCAGAATATGTTACTATTTATAATTTACCTAAAAAGGCAAAAAAAGTAAGTAATGAAGATGCTATCGTTTCTGAAAATGGTCAAAAAATAACGTTAAAAACAAGTTTATTAGATTATTTAGAAGGAAAAGCGGATTTATCGAATGAGATTAAATATTAGATTTTAGACTTTAGATATTAGACAACTTCGCTTTTAGAATTAATAATTTATTAATCTAAATTTTAAATGTCGAATATCTAAATTCTAACATCTAACATCTAAGAATATGTTAGAAATCATAAAAGCCAATAGATTCTATCTTATTGGCTATTTTATTTTATTGGGGATTGGAGTTTATTTGTTGACGCAGATAGAACAAGGAGATGCAATTTTCTATTTCGCATCAATTCGTACCGATATTTTAGATACTTTTTTCAAAATTGCAACAGCAATGGGAGAAGCAATTGGATATTTAATCGCTGCAATTCTGTTTTTATTTATTCACTATCGACATAGTATTTTGATGGTAATTACGGCAACTTCTGTTGGTATTTCTGCTGCTATTTTGAAGAATATTTTTCGTCATCCACGACCAAAACCATTTTTTGAAAACTTAGGACAAGATATTAGTGAGATTGCTGTTTCTGGTGTTCCTTTATTGAACTCTAAAATAAGTAGTTTCCCTTCTGGTCACACGCTTTCAGGTTTTGCTTTCTTTACTGTTTTAGCATTAATTACAAAAAATAAGTTATTAAAAACTTGCTGTTTGATAACTGCTTTCTTTGTTGGTTTATCGAGAATATATTTAGTGCATCACTTTTTGGAAGATGTTGTGTTTGGGTCTTTTTGTGGCGTTGTTTTGGCTTTTGTTTTAATGTATTTTAACAATAAATTACCGTATAAAAATGAGCAATGGTATAATCAAAAATTAAGACTTTTCTAATTCTAAAATAAGAAATAAATCAATTACGAATTAGAGCAAATCATAATTCGTAATTGATTCCTTAGCAATATGTCTATTTATTTCCCCACTCATAAATTGATTCTCTATTCATACGAACATAATCTTCATTTCCAGCTTTTGTCGCTAATTCTAATGATAATTCAGCAGATTTGATAGCATCTTTATACTTTCCTAATTCCGC
>CAZEOC010000198.1:0-7111 GCA_964513525.1 uncultured Saprospiraceae bacterium
GTAAGTAGAACCCAAACCTTCATAACCAAAGAAAGTTCCTGAGCGCCCTGTGAATGCTTTATGATTAAATACTTCTTCAAAGATTTGTAATACTAAATCACTATCTGATTTTACCTCATTTACGAAATTAGTATTTGATAATTGCTCTAAAGTAGCTTTCACATCCTCTGCATTTCTAAAATTACCGTTGAAGTGATAATCTCCTCTTGCATCTTTCTCGATTAATTGCGTATTACCAGCTTTAACTAAATTTTGTAGCAAATTACTCTTCTCAACAGAAGCTGTTGGAATTTTATTTTTATCCAAAAATCCTAATAAATTTTTATTTGGATAAAGCATATAAGTGTATTGGTCAGCACGGAACAAAGCACTATTTTTCAAACCATCTAATACTTTTAAAATTTCTTTTGATGGTAAATATTTTGCACTTAATAAAGCAACTTGACCTTCTAACATTTCACTTAAATAATCAATTGAAACTTCGGTGTCACTTTCAACAGTTGTTAAATTATAAGCGTGATACAAATTATCCGTTCGTCTATTTGCATCAATTGAATGTTCTAAATATTCTAAACTAATATTCACAAAATTTTGTAAAGCAGTTTTGCTAATTGTTACTTTCTCTCCTGAAAACGAGTTTTTATAAACAGACAAACGGAAAACACTTGCTGCTTCTCCCAAACCGTCTAAAACGGTTTTACGTTGTTTATCGTTAAAAGTACCTTCTAATAAATTTTGATGTTGTTCAAACGTATCCACAACTTTGTGAAAGAAATCCGCTAATTCTGTTGAAATAGCGACTTCATTAATACTTGTATTTTCAAAAATTGGTTGGAAGAAACTTAAGAAACGTCTTAAATAATAAAGTGTAACCATAGAAACACCATTTCCAACTAAAGCATTATTTGCATCATTCCATTCTGGACGTTGTGTATTCATCCAAATTCCTCCTTCTGGAATAAAATTAGAAATCTTAGCTAAAACGGTCGCCAAAATTTTCTCAATGAAGTTTACTTTATAAATTGTACCATCACTTGATTGTAGTAATGCTCCATCTGCTCCAACTTGACTTCTTCTTGCCCGAATTGCTTCATCTAAATGTTCGTCAAAATCAATAGTTTTCTTTGGGTTTTTAAGAATATCTTCATAAGCTTTGATTTTATAAGGAACATTTGCATAGACAAATACATCTTTATCAAAACTTTGTTCCAGACTTCCTGGTGCATGATTTTCTATGAATTCTAAGAATTTCAATAAATAAATTATCTGATGATCGCCCCAATATCCGATATAAGATTGTGGATCTTCTGGTTCAATTGCTTCCCAATCAAAACCATCTTTTGTCACTCGGTAAGGATTATAACCATCAAATGTTGAAGCATTTAAAAACTTATGAATCATACTTTCGATAAACTCAGGATAAGCATGAACCAAAGCTTCCCAGTTCTGAAAAATATCTCTCCAGTTTCCTTGATAATCTAAAATTTTAGAGCCGTCTGATTCATTTCTCGTATTAATTGAAAACTTATTCCAAGGTCGACTTGGATCTCCATGTCTTCTACTGAATTTCAATGGTAAATATTCTAAACATAAGCGTTTGAAATCGCTGTTTGCATTTTCATTAGCTAAAGCTTTCAATTCCGCTAAAGTGAAAGTATCTTTTAAACTTTCTACTGTATTTTTGAATTGTTCAGCGATTGATTTGTTCGCTTTCGCTAAATACAAACGAAAATCCCATTTTTCAATCTGGAAATTATTATCAAAAATCCCACCTCGCATGATATTAAACAAAACATTGGAGAAATGACGAGCATCTCTCAATTTATCAGCAGTCAATTGAAGTCCATCTGCACCAGCATTTAATTGAATCAAATTTTGCGTTCCTAATTCAATATCTTGATTTAGAATTTCTGCTAAATTCTTTTCAGTTCTGATTTTTTCAATCATTCGAACAACGCCAGCATGATTTTGATTGACATTTGTTACAATCTGCCATTCTTTCGCTGCATTTGCTTCAAGTGTAATATCGGCATTAATAAAATAAGCGCCTTTTTCTGCTTTTACATCATGTTCAGCTTCAATAGTTTCTCCATTTCTGAAATTTTGAATTTGAATAGAAGAAACTAAATATTTACAATTTTCAAAACCCAAAGACCAAGCAATATTTGCTTTTAAAGCTTCACTTGGTTCTGCTTTATCTACGATAATTGCACTTAAAGCATAAATTCCTAAACCAGTTGCTTTATCTAATTCATTTCGCTTATAGGCATCGACTAAGTTGGAATAATTATTTTGTAGCCATTCGCCAATCCCAGCAGGAATAATGTTTTGAATACCATCAACCAAGGAAATTGAAGTGGTTGTTGTATTGTTATTTATTAAAGTTGATTTTCTTACAAAACCGAATTCATTACTTGAACTCCATTGATATCTGAATGTTAAACCCAAATCATGGTTGATTTCCTCAAAAATCACTTTATTACCATAAGTGTTTTTATATAAATTTCTTGTTACTTGATATGTTCCATCAAAACGTTCAGAAAGTGGTTCCCAAACAACTTTTTTTCCATCTTTCTCTACCCAAAAAATACTTTTACTTCCAGTGATATCTGCAGATTCTGTGATTTTGTCAGAAGTATAATATGGGAATAATGCAAATTCTGAATTCTTTCTACCTGCAGTAATACCACCATTACTTGCTATAAATAACCAATGGTTAGAATCACTAACTATGCTCATGAAAAAATGAGGCATTTCATCGCAATTAGAAATTTTAAAGTAGTTTTCTTTATCTATTGTCACTTGACTAATTTCTACATTCGAATTAGCATAGGTTTGTTTTGTTTCTAAAATACTCATATTTAAATTTGATTTTTATATTAAGATTTCAAATTTAGCCAATACTTCTTGTTTACTCAAATTTGCAAAGAGTATGAATTAATCTTCCTTAAAATGTAGTAGTTTTGATGTAGTACATCATCTAATTTTATAGCTATTTTTTTTTGTAATTTTTGATTAATAATATTCTAATTATGAATATTAATATAAAATGGAATATCTAAAGACTTGATGTTCAAATTTTAATCTAAAGTGTGACTTAAATGTTATTTTGGAGTAATAATTAAGGACACTTTTAAAAGTATTTATTATTATAATTTCTAATATAAAGTATTGATAATCAGTTGTAAATAATTTGTTTTAGATTTTTTTAATATCCATTAAGACCGTATATTGTGATTCCTAAATAACTTTCAAATGACTGCTAAATTTTTCTTATTAATAGGTTTGTTAACTTTTCAAGTTAATTCTGATGAAAATTTCTTTAAAGTAGAAACCGTTGAGGTAATTGATGGCTGGATGACATCTGTAGTTGCCAGCGGAGAACCACCATTTTATAAAATTAAATTGAAACAAGATGATTCTGAACTTGGAATGATAGTTTATCCACCTTTTTCCGAAAAAGAATTTTCTAATGAAGATATTGAAAAAATGATTGGCGAATTATTAACCTATAAAGGAGATACTCGTAAATGTTTTATCAAAATAAGTGGCTCAGATGATATAAAATTACCCGAAAATATTAACGCTTATTCTTTGCAAGTTGAAGCATTATATATAATCAACTCAATCTTTTTTGACGATTATGAAACTTATTCACCTTGTCCAATAATCACAAATACTAATGGAGATTTAGCAACCGCTGATGAAAAATTAATCAAAGACGCATATATCGCATATGAAGCCTGGTTTGTTAAAATTAAATCAATGGGAATAGGAAATGCAAGAGCTTCAAAAATTAATCCCTTTGAAAATTCAGATTTAAAATGGTTTAAGTAATTTTGGGTATTAATTCTGATTCTAGATATGGATTTGGATTATTTACTTTTGAAAATAACTTATCAATTATGAAACCATTTCATTATGCGTTTAAAGTAAAAGATTTATCCTCAACGCGAAAATTTTATATTGAACTTTTAGGTTGTAAAGAAGGTCGGTCTACACAAAATTGGGTAGATTTCGATTTTTTTGGGCATCAACTTTCAGCACATCGTAGTGAGAAACTTCCAAAATTAGACTTTTCAGGTGTTGTAGATGGAGTTGCTGTTCCAATGCCACATTTTGGTTGCCTTTTGTCAGTTGAACAATTTCGTCAGATTGTTGAAAAGTTGAAAGGTTCTTCGGTTGAATTTATTATTGAACCTATATTAAGATACAAAGGAAAAAAAGGAGAACAATGGACAATGTTCATTTTAGATTTTAGTAATAATCCAATAGAGTTTAAAGCTTTTACAAATCCAGAAGAAATATTTGCAAATTAATAGAAATACAAATTATATGAAAATAGCTGCAATCGTCGCTGCATCAATCAATAGAGTAATTGGTAATGAAAATGAAATTCCTTGGTATTTACAAGCGGATTTCAAATTTTTTAAAAAAACTACCTTAAATCACCATATCATAATGGGGAGGAAAACTTTCGAATCAATTGGTAAACCTTTACCTAAAAGGACAAATATTGTCATTACTCGAAATCCGTTTTATGTTGCTTCTAATGTTATTGTCGTGAATAGTTTGGAAGCTGCTTTCGAAATCGCTCAAGCTAACGGGGAAGAAAAAGCTTTTGTTATTGGTGGAGGAACAATTTATGAACAAAGTTTACCTTTCTTAGATGAAGTATTTTATACGGAAGTACAAACTACTATAAACGGAGATACATATTTCCCTGATTTACAATTAACTAAATGGAATTCTGAAGAATTACTGTCACATAAAAAAGATGAAAAAAACGATTTTGACTTTATAGTCAAGCACTACAAACGTATTTAAAATTTTATAATTTGATAAATGTAGTCACGTTTAGTGAAAAAACTGGTTTTTATTGATATGGGAAATATCAATATTTGTATTATTAATAAACACGATATAATTACCAAAACCAGCATTTTTATGAAAAATTTTACGATTAAGTTTTTTGCAATGATTCTTTTCGGTTTTTTTATTACTTCAACAATTTCCGCTCAAAAGATTGAGGTTGAAAAAGAGTCAAGAACGAGTTCTGATTTCACAACTACACCATTTCAAGATGGAAATCAAATGAAAGGAGTTTCTATGGAATTAGAATCTTTTCAAGAAGTAGTTGATGAAAAATATACAGAAGGTGATGTAACAGTCTCTATTCCTTCAATTTTCAATCCTACTAACGAAGCATTTACAATCAAAGGTGATGCATTCATTCTTAATATGAAAATCTACAATATGTTAGGTGAATTAGTTTACGAAGGAAAAGCAAATTCATCTTGGCAAGATAACAAAGCAAGAGAAGGTCTATATATTTATACTTTTGAGACAAGGATTGTTCCTAACAAAACAACTAAATTGAAAGGTTATATTAGATTGAAAAAATAAAGAAAATTAAAATATTGTATCTATTTATTGAAGGAGTTGATTCTAACAAGAATCAGCTCCTTTCTTTTTTTATGGTGATTAAAAAATTAATAAGTTGCAATAGTTAAATATCTTCTTTTGAATTAATATTTTTGTGATAAATATTTAAATATGGATTCTAATTTAGTTCAATCAACATTACGATTACTTTTTTCTGGCGTTATTCTTATTTTTATTTATAATATGATTCGTATTATTAATGAAGTAAGAGCTTCTAAACCTCATTTGAATAATGATGAAATTGAAGATTTTATTAAGCAAAGAGTAGATACTTCTTCTGATGCTTATACCAGATTTATATCTCATATTGCTACTTGTGAAGAATGTCAAGAAAAATTAAACAAAGCACAATCGGAAATTGTCTAAATCGGTATGAAAAATCAATCAATTGTTTTTGCTCATTCTAATGGTTTAGGTGGAAAAACCTATAAATATTTTTTAGAACAGTTTGCTCCAATTAAAACTACTTTCGTAGATAAGTTTGGAACGGGAGAATATAGTGAAATTGAAAATTGGGAAAACTTAACTGTTCAGCTAATTAAGCATATTGAAGATAATCATGATAAACCAGTTATTGGTATCGGTCATTCATTAGGAGCAGCAATTATGTTTTTCACAGCACAACAACGCCCAGATTTATTTTCTAAAATAATCTTAATGGAACCTCCAATATTTTCTTTTTCTAAAAGATTTATCTACAATCTATTTAATAAAATTGGAATTGCGGATAGATTTAGCCCAGCTGGAAAAGCATTAAAAAGAAGAGATACTTTTCCAAGTAAAACTGTTGCTTATAAAGAATTGAGAAATAAAGGGATTTTTAGAAAATTTGATGAAAATTGTTTTCAAGATTATATTGAATATGGTTTTAGAGATGCAGAAAACGGTGTAGAATTAGATTACCCGAAGGCATTGGAAACTAAAATGTTTCAAAATACACCAATCAAAATTTCTAAAAACAAATTCTCAATTCCGGTTCATTTTTTATACTCTAATAGATTTAAAACTTTGGATGAAAAAGATGTAAAATGGTGGAAAAGTAGTTTTTCTAATTTTAATTTTCATGAAATTGATGGTGGACATATGTTTCCTTTAGAAAAACCAGAAGCAATAGGTATTTTTTTAAGGTCATTATTTTAACTAAACAAAGTAGAACAGTTAATAAGTCACAAATTCGACAATTTATGTTGTTTAAATATATATTAATTATATAAATACGTAAATTTTCAAAGAAAATGCTTGTAAAAAGCTCAATTTGTGCATTTAAAACATTATTTTTTTAATGTATTGGTATAATTTATATATGTTTGCATGATTATTGTTAGAAAAGAGTTGATAATATATTATTCTAAACGTCACATTTTAATAAAATAATTTCATTTTAGTTTGATGTAAAGATACATATTTGAATAAGTGAATTATTTATGGAAAATATTTACTTAGAATTTTCTAACATTATATTGTTCCAACTTTAAGTTATAAATTTCATTCTAATGAATATAATTAATAGATTTTCTTTATTGATATTACTATTCCTTCCAATTTTGGGGATTTCACAACCAACAAATGGTGATGAAACCAAAGGGGAATATGAAGTAATTGCTGATTATGAACCTAATTCTGTAGAAGGATTTGCTTCAGTTCCAGCAGCAATTGTTTTAAATAA